>NZ_JADEWV010000276.1 GCF_015207455.1 Microcoleus sp. LEGE 07076 | reverse complement strand
CCCAAATATTGCTTATCAACTAAATCAAAAACTTGCCACTGTCGTCCTATTTTTAGTTTTTCTAATGCAGAAATTTCTATTTTGCTATCCCGTGCTTTATGGCCTATGCTTACATACAATCTCGTAGCTTGTGATAAAGCAGGCATCCAATTATTCAAAATAATACATACTAATAAAGTAATACTCATTAGTAGTATCCGAATTTTAGTTCGATCACCTTTTCTCCAATTCATAGCAACTTCTCCATAGCAGTTTTTACTTCAATCATCACCTCTCCGATTTTTCTCCTGTCGCCATTGGCTAGTTCGTGCCTCAAGATTTTCATCCCTTTGAGTTTTTGCATTTCCTCATCAAACTGCATAATGATTTTTCCTGATTCCAGGTAGATTTTGGCTACAACAGGCGGATAACCTAAGTCTTTCCGCAAGTAGATGTGAGCATCTTCTGAACTGCCAAAAATTACAGGTGTTGTACCTAAATTGATGGGGGTTTGTTCTGTAGGTGTCCAATGGACGATTAGCCACGCTCTTCGGCTCAAATCTTCAATTAGGGCGATCGCCAAACCAATGAAAAAACCGACGATCGCAGCACCCACCAGTCGCCCTACCAAATCTCCAGAAATGGCAGAAACTAATAGGAAACCGATCGCCCCAGCGGCACCACCAATACCTCCAGCTTGTAGGGCGCGACGGATTTCGAGATTGGGGACAAAAAACGACATTCCGCCGCCGAGGAAGGTGCCGAGGATAGTCCAGCCAATGACTCTGCCACCAAGGGCAAGAATCGGGATGCCAGCAACGGGTAAAAATAAGAGTTGCCCGACCGCCCCTGCTGCAACTCCCGCCGCGAGGCTACCCGCAGTACCGATACTTCCCTCGCTGGGTGTGAGGAGGCGGCGGCGCAAGTAATGGTTTTGGCCGGCAATCAGAGCTAAAGATGTGCCAATCGCTAGGAGTGCTGTCCATCCGCCAATGCGGAACATGGAATAAACTAAACCGTAATTGCCAGTTGCACCAGACTCCACGAGTTGGCTGCTATAAATTACTTTTTCTGCTTCTTGAAACGCTTGTTCAAACTGGCCAGAATTCGCATAGAAAACTAGGGACGGGTTTCCTGTAATCTCAGCAAGATAGCCTGTATCAGCACCATCAGTTGCTACAGCGACGATATTTATTCCCTGAAATCTCACCCATTGGGCTATGGGTGAGGTCAGGAATTTAGCATCAGGAACTCCATCTGTAAATAGGATAATATTACGTTTGAAGGAATTAGACTTTAGTTCTTCTGCGGCCGCGCTGATTCCACTGTCCATGCGTGTACTACCTCCATCTGCTAACCCAGAAATTGCCTGTTCAAGAGTTGTAATATCTGAAGTCAGACTCGTTGCTGAATGAACTTTGCTCCCAAAGCCGACAACAGCAATGCGATTCTGAGAGAGGTTTTGTCGCCGCACGAAACTTTGAGCGGCTAATTTAGCTTCTTGCAGTTTATTGTTCTCATTCATGCTCCCGGAGCAGTCGATTAATAGGACGATGGCTTGGGGCGATCGGGGAGTTGGTGGAAGTTTGGTTAGTGCTAGGAAAGCTTCACCTAATAATGTTGCTGCACCTAGGCAACCGACTGCTCCGTAGAGGCCAAAAAGTATGGGTTTGCTAAGTTTTTGTCTTAATTGTCCGAAAAGGTTTTGCATTTTGCGTTCTCCTATTGTTTAAACATTTACGAGATATCACTATTAATTTGACCTGTAATTAACCATGCGATCGTAGACCTGTCGCGAAATATTTGGAAAGATTTTCCAGTTATCCGCAAATCCCCGATTGTCAGCAAATATTACTAATATGTAGCGCACTTTTCCGTCAGGGCTTTCGATAATTGCCGCATCTTGACGGCTATCCAAAGTCCACCCAACTTTTGAAAATACACGGCTATCTTGAGGTAATGATTCGGCAAAGAAGCCTGCAATAGAATTGTATTCCTTTTTTTTCCAGACATCAGGGTTTAAGTCTCTGCTTAATAGCTTTTTGATTTTCGTGCTATGTCCTTTTGAAACCGCTTGACCGCTATCGATTTCATATAAAAGCCTCGCCACATCAAAACTGGTTAAGTAGTTCCTGATAGGTACTGTACCCTTACCTCTAATTTGTAAATCTCTACCCTTATCCGGCTTTTGGAGTTTTAAGTAAGGAATGGGAAAGTTTTTTTGACTGACATTAATATTTCTATATCCTGCTGTTTCAAAAAAATGATTCACCCAAAGACGCTTGTCAATCCAATTTTTTAACTCTTCTGGTGTTAGTTCTGTACCTGATTCTGTAGCAGTTATGGTATCGACAACACGACTAGCAGGCTCATTATCTGAATCTTGGATCATTTTATAAATTTCCCCTTCCGAGATTGTCCCTTCAGGAAGAATACCTGCGTTGTACTGTCCATACAGTGCTGCAAGCCAGAACAGCTTAGATACACTAGCAGGAAATATAGCCTGGTTATCTGAATAGGAACCATAAGCACAGCAGTTACTATCGCTTAGCTTGACAAGACTGATAGATAAATTACTCGTTGATAAACCTTGAGCTTGGATCGTACCCAAAATAGCATCAACAATTTTTTGCAGTTGCCAGTCTGACTTAAAAGATGGAGGATTTTTGACGTTATAACTGAGTTGCGTTCTAACAGTAGAATCAGGATTAGAAGAGGAGGGATATTTACTTGCGCCTGCTGGAAAAGTGGCGATCGCTCCTTGATTGTCTAGTGCTATCTTAAGTTGATAGGGTTCTTTATCCTTAGAAGAAGTAACTTTTAGGGTATAAGTTCCTGTCTCTTGTAAAGTGTATTGAGAAGTACCTAGCAATACTAACTGATTATTATTTGGTGTTAACAAAGCAGTTTTGCTAGTGGTATCAATCATTATATTTTGCCCTGCAACACCATCAAAATGATAGCAAGTAGTTTCACCACTTCTGATATCTGTTTGGATATTTTGGGGATTGGATTGAGTTAAGCCAAGTTGATTGTTGGTCTTACAGGAAATTGTATCGCTCACCTTGTTATTAGTCAGATAATAAAACATAATTCCTATCAAACAGGTGGGTATAACCAGATAGAAAAGGTAGGGAATAAATGGCATTGCCAATGAAAAGTCTTTAATTTGACTAATTCTGTTTCGCATCATTCAGCAGTCCTGTAATCATAAATTTTCCAAGAACCGTTTTCCGAAGAAAAGAAATAGATGTAATTTTTTGTAGATGAACCAGATTGGTTCGAGTCAATTCCCTTCGGTCCATAAAGAGTACGTTCTTCATAAATTTGGACTTTCATTGCTGGCTGATTTCCTGAATTATCAAAAGAGAAAACTTTAGTTATGCGAGAGTTTCTATAGTCATAGCGGGAATTATTGTTGTTTAACCAATCAATCGAACCTCCGGGTTTAGTGATATCTGTATATAGTGGACCTGTCGTGTAGTTTGCTACTAACTGACGATCGAAAGGAGGAGAAAATATTTGAGACTTTGCATTTAACCAATTGGCAATTAGTTGACTAGCTTGATCTTGAGTTAACCCGCTACTGTTGGTATTCGATGGAGATGTATTTGGAGAATTATTAGGTATATTTGGAGGATTATTAGAGGTCGCCTGGGGACTAGAAGGGACAGGAGAAACAGGACTTGTAGATGTTTGTAAAGTGCCTAAACTCATTTCTAAGTTAAAAGTTGTGCTGCCTTTTGGTGCTGCAACTTGGATCGTGTATTTTCCTGACTTGGGCAAATCTGTATTGCTCAAAAGAGTAAGATCCTGTGTGAAAATACAAATACAAATATCGTCTTTAGTTTGATAGCTGAGCTTTTGACCTGATTGAGCTTCAAAGGTATAACCTAAAGATTTACCCGTATTAATTTGACAGGTTTCTTTGGTAGTTCCAGAAGTAGCTATGGAAATAGCTTTGACATCTTTTGAGTATAAAGTGCTTGCAGGTTTTTCGGCGCAAGTGCTACCAGCAAATCCTGCATTAGAATTGGGATTGGAAGAAGCAGCACTACATCCACCAATTATTATCAACATTAAATACAGCCAAAGATTGTTCAGTTTCATTGCTTTTTTATTTTTTAAGATTTACTGTCAGTCCAAGTAGTTGATTTTCAAGGCTTATTTTGGATTCTTGTAGAAGGTGCTATGCTTGCACCGCTAGTCTCAGAATTCAAAAAATCCCTAAACTCTATGGCTCTTTGCTTGCTAGTAAATGCAGCTACTTGAACTGCTCTTGTTCGACTATCTTTTCTTCTTTTCGATAAGGCATCTTGACAAAAGCGTTGCGCTATTTGTAAATTAGCTTCGCTGTCGGGTAGGTAAACCGGATAAAAATCAACCGGATAATCATTAGGATTGGTAGGTAGAGGATCTCCGCAACTGGCTTTGGGAAAATTCGATCGGGAAATTCGAGTAGCAGTGGTATTGGCAGGCGGGGCAGAATTAGGTATATTTTCTGGAGAAGGCGCGGATGTCACTGCTGAGGAATTAGGTGTACTTGGTGGAGAAGTCTGTGCAACATCTAAACCCATAGATAAGTCAACAGTTGTAGATCCTTGTGGTGCAGATACTTGAATTATGTACTTTCCAGTAGTTGGTAAAACTCCTGTATTTAAGAGTTGATTATCTGGCGTGAAAATCCAAATACAAACATTTTTATCCATTTTGTAGGTCAGTTTTTGATTAGCCTTGGCTTCAAAGGCGTATCCTATCGATTTACTTTGACTGACAATTCCAGATTCTGTTAACATCTGCTCTCCTAATACGACAAGTTTCACATTTTGACTATCTAGTGACAATTCTGGTTTGTCTAAACATCCCTTTGAAGTTGTTAAAGATTGATTTTGAATGTTAGGCATAGCAGCACACCCAAAACTAATTAACAGTAAACAGTTAGCCAATATTTTTGTGAAGTAATGAAGGCTTTTCATCTCTAATTCTCCATTTCTTGCTTTAAATGATTTGCCCATAGCCAAAAGGGTAAAACACCCCCTGCACCTATAACTGCCAACACCGCTAGCAGCATGATGATACGAGTATTCAATGGGAGCGATCGCCCAAAAACTGCGATCGTATAAGATGCTGATTCTGACTGCACTTTAGAAGCACCATCCGATTGAACTATCACCCCAACATCATGCTTAGAACCGCGTTCGGCATCCGGCTGCTGGTAGCTAATTTCGTACTCGCCCAAAAGAGCATTCATAAATAATTTCAGCTTCTCAGCCACCGCTTGAGAATTAGGTGAAAACTCAGCGATACCACCCGTCACCTTCGCTATTTCTGCTAAGCGGTTTTCATCCACAAATTCCTCTTCAGGAACTTTGCGATCGCCCTTACCAATATCAGAACGTTTAGCCGGTCTCCCTAAACCATACTTTTGCCCCAACTGGGCTGGTGTGAAACCATAACCCAAAGTGTGGACTGTGATTTTTTCATTGCGCTTCAATAGTGCTAATAAATTATTGAAATCTCGCTCCTCATTAGGTTTATTGTGATAGCCATCCGATAACAAAACAACAGACAGTCTTGGCTGCGGCAAATTAGAATCTTCAGGTACAGAAAAACGCGGATCGTCGGCAGCCAAAAACTGAATCGATTTACTCAGGGGCTCATAAATATTTGTAGAAGCACAAGGTTTTTGACCAGCTAGGAACTCCAGATAATTATTCAATTTGAAATCCCCAGCCGGGAAAAATTTATTTAATACATCCTGATTAACTGGATTCCCTGCACAATTCGGTCCTGCGTCACCAAAGGGAACAATTGACACTTGGGGTTTGGGACATTCAACCGTTGAATTCTTGGGGCAACGATTCCCAAGTTCTGTCGTGAATTCTCGAATGGCTTTCATCGCTCCTTCTATCTTGCTAGTACCTTGACTGTCTTTTTGCTGCATACTGCCGCTGTAATCTAACAGCACAATAATGAAAGCCGGAGGTGGTATGGTTTCATCGGGGCTTTTCCAATCTTTCCCGCGAAATTTCAGTGGTTTGCGATCGACTATCAAACTAAAGTTTGTATCCTGTAAACCCATCACAGGTTTATCGTTAGCATCTTTGACTTTTATGCGGACAGTCACTCGATCGTCATCTACTGTGGGCTTACCGACAATTTCCGCAGTTTTTACCTGACTCCAGGCGGGATTTCCCAGAGAAAGAGCTA
>NZ_JADEWV010000491.1 GCF_015207455.1 Microcoleus sp. LEGE 07076 | reverse complement strand
GTTATGGACCGCGATCCCGGCGGCACTGCTTCTGGCATTCGTACGTTATGGCAAAGCGCTGGCACCACGACAGCTCGGATATGCGCTGTCCGGCTGGCTGGCAGGGGTGCGCAACCTGCGCGGTAAGCCGACCTGGTTGTCGCAACGGCAGCGTTGAGCGACCCTCGCCATCGAAACGGCCCCGCTAACACGTTACGCTCGTCATGGAGGGTGTTGCCGGGTGCAGTGGCTGGAGCGGTTGCGGGAAGCTAAAAGTTCGCTTTATGAATTGAGATTAAAAGCCTATTTCTGACTATTAAATTTCTATGGCCCCCAACCGACACCCCAAATTTGCTGGATGCATGTGGAAAACTTGGGACAGTCCGGTTCGGATTCGAAGTTGGGAATCGTCAATCAGATTCGGATAGCCAACCTCGATGGAGTTGTGACGGTCTTTCAGCGATATAGCGTCCAGTTTATCGGATCCGATTGGCAAATCGGATTTAATTGAGAAGCTGCCACATCCATTTTTGCAGTTTTCAGGTTTTAAATCGAAGTGATATAACTGCAACCCGTCGCGTAGGGTGTGCCTATGTTTCGCGCTTCTCAGCTAGGGCCCAGACCCCAATTCGACAAGGCAATCGAAGTCTGGAAGCGTCGATCAGAGGATCGCCCCGCGCGAGGGACCGTCAGGTCCCGATGGTCGGCTCTTGTGATTCATCTACCCTTACCAGCTAACGAACCGAGGGGCAGGCCTCAGGAGTAGCGGAAGTAAAGCGGATCCTCGAGCTCTCATCCGATTGCGACTGCCGATCTGCCGGAAGCGGAATCCCTGCTTTCAAGGCGTTGGCCCAACAAATCGGACTTTGACTGGGCAATCTGGTCATAACCGAAATTACCAGAGGCTTTGTGGCTCATCCGAACTCACTTCATCATGCCTCATGTCTCGCCCTTTGATCTGACATCGCTCAAAGCGAGACTGGTTGCCCGGTGAAGTCTTTCCAGAAAGTTGTCTCGGCTTCTAATGAAGTCTAAAGTTTCAGGCGAATATGC
>NZ_JADEWV010000275.1 GCF_015207455.1 Microcoleus sp. LEGE 07076 | reverse complement strand
GTTAAAATCTGTGGAAAACTATTTAAAATCTGTGGAAAACCCCAGACTTGCCTGTGGAAACGCTGTGGAATGTTTAGGGAAAAGTCACAGAAAAAATAAGAATTGCAAAGGGGAGTGATTCGATTTGAGATTGGAGGATTAAAATTGCTCAAAATCATCAACTGCTGGATGTTGTGCGCGCAACCGCTGCTTTCGACTTGAGTTATACCAATTCTCATGCTTTCATGCAACATTATTTTTAGGGTGCGGATACATCGACCATCTTCAAGAAATACCGACAATCTAATTGACCCGCAACTGATATTTTCTAGACCCCGGCAATTACATTAATACTAATTTTTGTCTGTGGTAAGACCGATGTTGAACGTGCGGGCAAGATTCAATTAAAATTATGCGTAGGGAATATCGATCGCCCGTCCTTACAACAGCAGCTTGGTTCTGCCAAAGCCGATCGCCTAATATCCCTACGCCAACAGTTATTTTACGTTCTTACCTTGAAACTTATGTTTGACTTTTTATGAGGGCTGTTTGTCTGTTCGGGAAACTTAATTTCCCGATCGCTCAAAAATCACCAGGGAGCATCTCCTGTTTTGTAAGAAGCATTTTTTATGTGAGTGCCAACTCCTCTCCTATCGCTCGATCGCTTCCGCCAGCCCCTGGGAACAGCTTAAAAGCTCCCACTACAAAAGCTAGCGCACAGATGCTGCCAATCACAAATTACAACTCATATTTTTTCAGGTTCTCCCGATACTTTACTAGAGCATAACATTGATTTCCAAAGATAGGGGAACCGACCGGCAAATTTAAATTTAATGTCTGTGTATCCTTCAGATTTTAATAACTTGGTCAGCGTTTGTACTGAAAAAAATTTAATGTGGCCGTTATCCCAAAGTACGGTAAAATGTTTATCAAGCTTGCCAGAAACAGCTAAAGTCAGGTTTTTTAAATAGCCGTGATACGGTGTGGAAAGGATTAAAACGCCTCCAGGCTTGAGGCATCTTTTTGCATTTTTTGCCAGTTCTTTTGGATAAAGTAAGTGTTCGATTACTTCAACGGCTAACACAACATCAAATGATTGCAGCAGATCGGTATCGGGGAGTTCGTAAATATCGGCTTGGATAAATTGACATTCGGGGAAACTTTGACGGGAAATGGCAATTCCCGGTGCAGAATTGTCAATGCCGACAACTTCGTAGCCTTGTTCTGCTATCACGTGACTGAGGCTGCCGTTGCCGCAGCCGAGATCCAAAACTCGGAGTTTTGTCTGGCAGGTCTCCTGAAGTGTTGCTAGCATTTCTAGAAGGGGAGATATCAAATAAGCGTGATGATATCTGGGACGGTTGTTTGTGTAATAATACGTATAGTTACTAGAGTTTGTTTTCATCGGTTAAGTTATGGAGATTATTGCCGAGACCGCAAAATTGCGGAGCGTGGGTGTACTGTTTGGGCTAATGTTTGTCACTTACGGGCTGTGAGAGTCTATCGGCAACCAGATCGTCTGATTCTTTTTGTTTGACAGGTGAATTGCGGTAACCAAATTAATCGGATGTGAAAAAAAAATATTTCACAGAATGGAGAATCTGGAATTACTCATCCGATCCCCGATCCGATCGCCACTCTCCCGAAGGCATTGGGAAACAAAAAGTGCGATCGAGCAAGAATTATTTCCACACACTAGCCGGAAACACAACTTTTTGCCTCTTAATTTCGACCGAGCGAGCAGATCCCTGCGATTTTAGCTTTAACCAACTACAGTCTGTCAACGATCGCGCTTTTTGGGGCGTGAAAAATTTTGCCCGGGGCGATCGGGTGCAAGTCGATCGGAAAATTTAGTAGGAAAGTGTGACTGAAATCACAGGCATTTGCCAAATAAATTGCTGAGCATCTTTAACTCAACACGCTTAAAATCGAGATTAATACAGTGGCTTCTATAATTGTGTTTAAATGTTGTTCTGAAGCTGTGTTGTCCCGTCAGCAGATAACCCGAGACAGATTGGCAATTTCGGTCTGGCTTATTGGACTGTGGTCGCTGTTGAGTGTCGCACCTTAATTTAGAAATGTCCTATGGTTAAGTTAGGTCAATCCTCCTTTCGCCGTATTTTACTGTCGCGGATTTTGTTGCTCAGCGTGCCTGTTTTGCTGGTGGGGGAGTATGTTACCTATCGCAAGGCACGCTCGACACTTCTGGAAACTGCTCGCCAAAACTTGACAGAAAGTGCAGTCAGAAAAGCCGAAACTATTGAACAGTGGGCGAAATCGCTGAAGTCGAATCTAATCGGCGCTGCGGAAAACTCGATGTTGCAGTCTGTAGAGCCGAAGGATTATCAAAAGTTTATCGCGCAGTTAGGGCAGCGGTTACCAGCGCAGGTTGATTGCTTGCAATTGACTAATTTACAGACAAATCAAGTGATAGCGAGCACTTGCGGGCAGCAGCCGATTCAGTCGCTACCTGCCAATTTTTGGTCGCCAGTGCAGCAGCAGCAAACGCTGCAGGAAGATAAGAGCGTTTATATGAGTTTGTTGTGGCCGAATCAAGGAGAGGGGAAACCGAACGCTAAGAAGGTGGCTTTGGGTGATGAGGATTTTCCAGATGCTGCTAAAGAAGGCCACGACAGCCAAGTGAGTTTGGTGTTGAGCGCTCCTGTTTACATTGGTCGGGGCAACACCCGAAAGTTGAGTTATGCTTTGAGTTTGCAGTCGGCTCTGCCTGTACAAACGAGCGCTCCCAAGGGGTCTCTAGCTGGTTATACGGTGGCGATCGACCAAGATGGGACGATTTTGGCGCACCCGAATATCAACCGCGTGGGCCGCAATATCGACGCGGAGGCAGATGCCGATCGGCTAAAAAGTATTGTTAGAAGGGCGATGGCCGGCGGACAAGCTTTTCTCCACCTATTTTCTTTTGAAAGAAATGGCGTAGAGTTGCTAGCAGGATACGCTGCTATCCCCAGTCCTTTAACTAAAAAAGAGAACAGCAAGTGGATTATTTTAGCTGTCTCTCGTTTGGATTACGCTCTGTCAGGTTTGGAAGAAATTCAGCAAGTTTTATTTAATTTAATTCTCGGTTTAGTTGCTGCGAGCATCGTCGCGACTTTATATTTGTCTCGCGACTTGGCGCGTCCGTTGGAAAAACTCAGAGACTACGCGCTGACAGTGGATACAGAATCGCCGCAGGCAGTGCCCCAAAATTTCCAAATTCGGGAATTCAATCAACTATCAGAAGCACTCAATAGCATGGTGGAAAGCCTGAGAAAATCGGCCATAGAATCGGCAGTCGCAACTAAGGAAGCGCAAGTTGCAAATCAGTTAAAAAATGAATTTCTGGGGAATATTTCTCACGAATTGAGAACGCCGCTCAACGGGATTATTGGTTTTATTCAAATTGTGCGAGACGGCTTCTGCGATGACCGAGATGAAGAGATGGAATTTTTGCAGCGTGCCCACGACTCGTCTATGCAATTGCTGAATATTATTAATGATATTTTGGACATTGCTAAAATAGAAGCAGGTACGTTTTCCCTGATACTAGAAGTGGTTGATATTACCCAGGTACTTGAAGATGCAATTGATTTGCAAACACCTCAAATAGAGGAAAAAGGTTTGAAGTTAAGGTTGCCAGAACCTCACGATCCGATTGTTGTTAATGCCGACCCGGAAAAGCTAAAACAGGTGTTTTTAAACGTGTTGAGCAATGCCGTTAAGTTTACCGAGTCGGGCAGCATTAGTATATCTGTGCGCGTCGAATCGAGTCATAATTCTGCTAGTTTGAACGGCAGCGCACCGGAAAGTGCGATCGGTAATAGTAGCGATCAAAACGATTTGGTAGTGGTGACAATTCAAGATACCGGCATTGGTATCGATCCCGAACAGCAGCAAAAATTGTTTCAACCTTTTGTGATGGCTGATGGTTCCACAACTCGCAGGTTTGGGGGTAACGGTTTGGGTTTGGCTATCTCCCGAAGGATCATGGAATCTATGATCGGAAGCATTACCCTGCAAAGCGCGGGTGTAAATCAAGGTACTTCGGTGATGATTTCTTTGCCTCTCAATCAGCAGTCAAGTTTTTATTTTCACAACCAGGATTTGGTAACGGAAAATGGAAATCGCAAAAGTTATGAATGATATTATGTTCGGTCAATTATCCTTGCTGGTTCCAGGGGAAATGATCTGATTTTTTTATCTAAAATCTAAAATCTGAAATCTAAAATCTGAAATCTAAAATGGGCTCAGGGGCTGTCCGCCGAGTTCGAGGGATTTGCTCAAAGCGCTGAGAATGCGGATTAATTCGACAGATGCCGCACCGGAAGATGTCGGGCACGGCGTATTTGTTTGGACGCAGTTTAGGAAGCGATCGCACACTCGCCGCAGCGGTTCTACTTGTTCTAAACTTAATATTTCGCGACTTGTGATGCTAGCAGTTGGCTGCGGCGCGATCGCACTTTCGCAAAAATTGTGCTCTTCGCCCTTGGGAATTGAACTGCCCTGCTGCAAAATCAGCGGAGTTTCTGGCGACATTTCGTCAAAAATCAAGGTTGCCAAACTGCCAACAACTGTTAAGCGTCGCTGTTTGTCAGGATTTAGCCAGCAGAGGTGAATAAGTGCTTGAAATCCGTCGGGATAGGTAAGCTTTACCCAAACTAAATCTGCTAGTTTTTCTGCTGGTTGATTTGTTCTTTCTGACTTCTGACTTGTTGCTTCTGGCTTCGGAAATACAGTACCGGTTGCGCTGACTTGAATAGGGGTTTGTTCCAACCAAGTATTGAAAATAGCAATATCGTGAACGGCCAAGTCCCAGAGGGCGTCAACGTCGTGCCGCACCGGTTCAAAATGGGTACGCTGGGCGTAACCGTAGCGCAATTTTCCGAGTTGATGCTGTTGAATAATTCGGAGGGCGCGATCGACTGCTGGATGAAACAGATAAGTGTGGTCAACGAAGAGTTGCCGCTGCTGTTTTTCGGCTAATTGGCAGAGTTCTATTGCTTGACTGAGCTTGAGGGCGAGGGGTTTTTCTACTAAGACGTGGTAGCCTTTTTGCAGGGCTGCTGCTGCGAGGGTGTAGTGTGTAGATGCTGGAGTGGCGATCGCCACAGCATCCAGTCCCGGCAATGCTTGCACTTGCGACCAATCGGTAGTTAGAATCACCGAGTCATTGAGATTAAACTGTTTTTGGACAGCCATCAATGAATCTCGATTCGGGTCTACCACCGCTAAAACTTCGCTGTTGGGATGTTCGAGAAAGTTGCGAATTAGGTTAACTCCCCAGCGACCCGCACCCAATACAGCTATTCCGATTTTCATTGATTTTACTTTCTTCAAAAATCGCATAGCAATTATAGCATGATTTGTAGTTTATTGGGGTTTATTTAATAGTAACATACCCCTTGATGATTCGGCGGTTGAAACCGCGTCTATACAAACAAAGTCTGCCTCCGACTGGTTCATAAAAGGTATCCACAACCCTGATTTGGTATAGCAACTAACTAATAACAAGTAACTACCAACTTCTAACTACTAACTACTAACTAATGACTAATTTATTGAAAGCTGCCTGAGCCGCTGCTTGTTCGGCAGCTTTGATCGATCGACCTTTTCCCTCTGCTACCAACTCTCCCAGAATGCTAACTTCTGCAGTAAAACGATCCTCGCCGCCCTGGACTGTCCCAGTTTCTTGCACGCTATACTTGGGCAAAGTTTTATATTTGCCTTGAGTCAACTCTTGGAGAGCAGCTTTGTAGTTTTGGCGGGCCGGATCGCTGCGAATCTCTGCCGCTAGCCGTTGAAAGTGAGGATCGAGCCAAGGGCGAATTAATTCTAACGTGTGAGCGCTCAAATAAAGCGCTGCGAGTACGGCTTCCAAAGCATCGGCGAGTCGGGGTTCGGCGCCTGTTTTGTCGGCTGCGGCGCTGCTGGAAACAATTAAATAGCGATCGAATCCGTAACTTGCAGCGATTTTAGCAAGAATCCGATCGCTCACCAAGATCGATCGAATAGCCGCAAATTCCCCCACCGTAAAGTCAGGATAAATCTCAAACAACAATTCCGACGCCGCCAGCCGCACCACAGCATCGCCGACAAACTCTAGCTGTTCGTAATTTGCCTTAGCTGACGCACTCGCATGAGTCAAAGCTAAATCGACGAGATGCCATTCGATCGCAGCATCCTTCGACAGTCCCAATTTTTGAATTAATGTTTCAAGTTGCTTTTGGCGACCCGGATAAATCAGATTCATAGGGAATGGGGAATGGGGAATGGG
>NZ_JADEWV010000274.1 GCF_015207455.1 Microcoleus sp. LEGE 07076 | reverse complement strand
AAATAGCGCCCTCCCATCACAACCCAAGTACAAGCCGCACTCGCCAATATCACCGACACCAAACTCGAAACAACCTTGACAGGCGGCTGCTGTGCGGGAGGACAAACATCGGCAACAGATTTGACAATTGCAGGCGCATCGGGTTCAATCAAAAAATCGCTCCAAACCGGAGGCACCGCTGCCGGATGCTGCCAAATTACAGGCAACCAACTAGCACAAGGAAACCGATCCTCCATAGTCTCCAACCTCTGTCGCGCTTCCCTCGCCGCTGCGTACAAAGACTTCCCAGCCACAAACTCTTTAAGGAAACACTTTAAAAATTCTTGGGCTACAAAATCCGGCACCAACTCCCGCATTAAAATCATTTGCGGAATCATCTGGAAATCATCTAATTTTGTAGCCAAACCCAAGCCGTCGCAGCAGTTAAAAATTGCCAGTTGCAAACCGTTATTCACCGCTTTTTTCAAACCGTACCACAACTCATCAATGGTCAAACAGTCGGTTTCATTAATATAAATTTTTCCTGTGTCATCTTCAGTTTCGCCGTGACCCGCAAAAAATATAATATCCCAACATTCTTCCCAAAGTCGATCGTTAATTTCTTCCCGTTTCGGTTCTACTAGAAACTTCACCTCAGCATCGGCAGACAAATTCTCGAAAATTTTCCTGTCTTTCGCGACATCAATACCAGCGCTGTTTCCCAGAATAACTAAAATTTTTACCCGAGATTTGCGGACTGGTTTTTGCAGCTTTTCCGAGCTTATATAATTTAATTTGCTCAGCGAAACTTCAGCCTTCGGAAATCTTTCTGTAAACAAATTCCAGCGATGCCAGGGCAGTTTTTGCAAGTGCTTGTCGTCGGTACAAATCAGCACTCTTGCCTCTTCATCTCTATTTAAACTATCCCCGATCAATCTGTCAACATTGGCAAACTCTGGACAATTCAGCCAATCATTCAGCATCTGAGCTAATTTTTTCCCAGATTCTGTGCAATCATTCAGAGAATGTCTGTTGCTAATCTTTTTAGGTTTAATCCGAAAAGACAATCCTTTCGCCGACTTCACAGGGCTATATTTTTTTACATTTTTGTGCAAAAAATGGTAAATTAAGTCCCCAGTTTTTCGACTGCTGCCGCGGGAATGCGCCCCCAAAGTTCGATATTTTTGCTGCCAGTGTTCCTGTTCAAAAGCCGCCAATTCCGGGTTGGCTGGCAAGATTTCTTTTCCTGTGAAATCGGTAAAGCAAAACTGATTGTTTTCGGCAATTTGTAAACTGTGACGAAAACCTTGTGTTTCGCAATTTCCGTCTAATTTTATGACAACTAACTTATCCATAACTCACACCCCCTATTGATAAGTAACGATTAAATCCAGAAATTTTCAGTCACGCTAGACTCGCCCAAAACCAATTTAACTGTAAAAAATTCTCCCGGTTCTCCGCTAAACTCAAATAGCAAATTTTCCGCTGAATTTGCTCTAGCCTGCATCAAAGTTTCACCTCCATCGTCAAGCAATATCAACTGCAAATTGTTGGGCAAATGAGTTTGACCTTTTGTTGGATAAACCACTACCGAAATATCGATATCGGCTGCCTCAGTTGTCATCAATTCCACAAACAAAGCCACTTGCTCTTTTTCCGGCTCTAAGTTGACTATTTTGCCTCCTTTGACTGGTAGGCGGACATTTGAGCGATCACTGATTTCTGCTACTTGGGAACTTCTGAAAGCAAACTGCAATTCGGGTGTTGATTCAAACACTTTTTCTGCTGTCTGCCAGCCGATATCGAAAACATTGTGCAACCACTGACTGAGATGTACTGGTTTGAGTTCTTCGTCCAAGTATTCTGCTTTGAGTTCGTGCAAGTATTCTAGCAGGTTTTCGATCGGCTGTAACTCCTTAATTGGAAGTTTTTCCCGAGATCCCTTTTTGACAAATCCCAGCAACTTCACCTCTTGCTGCGAGGGGACAATCTCCACCGCAACGTAACCAATTCTGTCCGATCGCACTTCTGCCGGAATCGTCACAAAATCTTCACCAGGGCTTACCGGGCGGCACTCCAATTTGCCAATATCTTTGAGATCCAAATCCGCAACATCCATGAATTTCTGGACAACAGGATGCCAAATATTGCTGGCAGCCAAATCTGTCTCTATTTCCATGCACTCAAAGTAAAAATTCACTGCCTGCACTACCAAAGCATTCAGATAAACCTGTTTAGCTTTTTTGGGATCTTTTTGTTGCTGGGACAGCGTTTGAGCGTTCAGGTGCGCTGCTGGGGCGATCGGCATTGTCAAAACAAAATCAACTTCTGTGTTATTCATGATTACTTCCTGCTTTTGGTACACAATGTTCTACAAGTATTCTCTGAATCTGGGCGCAAATCTCTCCAAACATCTCTGATAGAAACTGCTCAAACTAGAAACACTTACTCCTAACTCATTCGATAGATGCTGCCAACTTTCATCTTCTATCACTATTTTTACCAGCAAGAATTTAAAATTGACGTGCGGGTACTTTTTCATCGCTTCGCCCTGAAAAATATCGCCTGGATCTTCTGCGATCAGATCGAGCAAAGCAGGCCCAATTTGATAGGATTCATTTTGCAGTTGCTGCTTTTCCATTTGATTGAAGATTAGCTCCATATCTCCGTAGTATAGTGTGGGCAAATCTCGGCGACCTATAACTTTAGGCGTAGCTTCTTGAAAACATTTAACCATCAAGAAGTTTAACCATTGACTGACTTTATTCTCAGGTCGGTAGTTGTGAATTTCCCGGCAAATACGCAACAGGAACATCGGTCGGGCTTCTGCACAAATTTTCCGATAATTTTCCGGGGAAAAATTCGTATTTCGGGGACAATTAACGATTTTATATTTGTCAATTTCCCTCATAAATTTGGTCACAGCTTGCTGTCGCCCTAAAGTTTTAGCCGGGTAATTTTTAGCGGCTATAGCTAGCTGTTTGAGCAGATCGTCAATTTCATCCTTAGTAGGCATCTCTTGTTCCAAGGGTACTCAGAAAAATTGTCTCCAACCAGCGATGCAGGCCGCCGGAGTTCAGGTAATTTGCCGAGATTGGCTGGCGCGATCGCATCCTCCTGCACAGCCATCTATTCATCTATCTGTCTGGATTTGCGATTTTTACGCAAAACTTCTGCATAAGTTACAAAACTTTACATAAATCGCGAATTTCTGGGTGCGGGGGCTATTTTTGTGCGGGGGCGATCGGGAGGCGAAAACGTCGCATCCGTTGATTTTGTGGGGGTTTCACCCACTCGGCACCGATTGAGTTTGTCGCCGGAGAGATATTTGGCATTTGTGTTGAATGCTATAATCGGGCTGCCGAGCACAGTCAGTTAGTCTTGGACGCAGGCGAGTCACAAACCCGGTTTCTTTCATCGCTAGGACAGTCAACCATTCACACGTGAGATATCGGCTTTGCGGTGCCCGACGATCGCACTCCCAAAGAACTGCAGCAGCCAAATGCGCCGTTAATACCACTGCCAAAAAATCCAATTTTAGCAAAACTCTAAACCTTGAGTTCATCAGTCATTCCCAAAAATCAAAAATATTCAATCCGAAAATAGCAAATGGTACAACCGCACCAAAACCATGCAATACCAATCCCCGCAGCACCGTCAAAAACACGCCACTCACAAAAAACTTAAAACAGCTATCTTTTACTGTTTGACAGCAATATTTTTCTGCTGGAGTACCGCCAACCTCCCTACAATTGCCCAAGACACAAACCGGGGCGGACTTAACGGGTCAGAAATGAGAGATATTCTCGATCGCGGAAACCTCACCGAAGCCGTCACCCGAATCGAAAACGACTGGGAAGAAGACTATCAAAAATACTTGCAACAAGACTTTTTCACCCGTAAAAAAACCGCAGAAGAAATCTCAAAAACTCTTTCCCGCCTAGCAGTTCAAACCAAGAAAAAACCAGCTTTAATTTACGCCATTCCGCGCAGCGACCAACTAGAATTAATCTTAATACTGCCCGATCGCCCGCCAATTCTCCGCAGCGTCCCGTCAGCCAAACAAGAGACACTGCTCTCAGTAGTCAAAGAATTCAGCAGCGAAATCACCAACCCCGTAAAACTCAACACCACCAGCTATCTAAAACCTGCCCAACAACTTTATCAATGGATAATTGCCCCCCTAGAAACAGATTTGCAAATAGCAAAAATTGAAACCTTGCTGTTTTGCGTCGGTCAAGGTTTGCGAACCGTACCCCTAGCAGCAATGCACGACGGAAAGCAATTTTTGATCCAAAAATACAGCCTCGCCCGCATCCCCGCCTTCAAATTCACCGACAGTAACTACGCCAATCTCAGAAACACCAAAGTCTTAGCAATGGGAGCATCAATTTTCTCAGAAACGGCGAACAAACAACCGCTACCGGCAGTCCCGTTAGAATTAAGCGCGATCGCCCGACAGTGGCCCGGTGAATCTTTTCTCAACGAAGATTTCACCATAGTAAACTTGCAATCGCAGCGCGTGCAACAAAGATACGGCATCATCCACCTCGCCACCCACGCCGAATTCCGCCCCGGCACCCCAGATAACTCCTACATTCAATTTTGGGACACCAGACTCAGACTCGATCAAATGAGAGATTTAAAATGGAACAATCCGCCGCTGGAACTGTTAGTATTGAGCGCCTGTCGAACCGCCTTGGGAGATAAAGAAGCAGAACTCGGATTTGCCGGTTTAGCGTTGCAATCGGGAGCAAAATCAGCTTTAGCCAGCTTGTGGTACGTGTCAGATGCGGGGACTCTAGCGCTGATGACAGAGTTTTACCAGCAGTTAAAAATCAACAAGCCGAAAGACCCTCCTATGATTAAAGCTGAAGCTCTCAGACAAGCACAAATTGCTGCGATCGAGGGTAAAGTCACCATAGATAACGGTCAACTGCGAAGTTCTAGGGGCGAAACTTTTTTACCTCTGTCCATCCCCAAACTCGACAGCAAAGATTTATCGCATCCCTACTATTGGGCAGCTTTCAGCATTATCGGCAGTCCTTGGTAGGTGGGGAAAGAGGCGTTGCTGAATATAAACATCAATTCAAGATTTCCCAATTGCTATAAGCCAAGTATGCTGAGCTTTGTAACATCAAGCGAAAAGTTGATTCATACGCCAGAGCAACGCCTTTTTTTTACCGCTCTTGGCGCAGAGACCGCAGAGAGAAGAGGAAATAGAGGTCTTGTGGTAATGTCAAATCCAGTACAGTCAGCTCGATCGAATTTCTCTCCCCTTTCTCTGATTTCTCTGCGTTCTCTGCGGTTAAATCTTTGAGAACTTAAATCTGGCGTTGCTGAATACAAACATCAATTCAAGATTTCCCAATTGCTATAAGCCAAGTATGGTGAGCTTTGTAACATCAAGCGAAAAGTTGATTCATACGCCAGAGCAACGCCTTTTTTTTACCGCAGAGGGCGCAGAGACCGCAGAGAGAAGAGGAAATAGAGGTCTTGTGGTAATGTCAAATCCAGTACAGTCAGCTCGATCGAATTTCTCTCCCCTTTCTCTGATTTCTCTGCGTTCTCTGCGGTTAAATCTTTGAGAACTTAAATCTGGCGTTGCTGAATACAAACATCAATTCAAGATTTCCCAATTGCTATAAGCCAAGTATGCTGAGCTTTGTAACATCAAGCGAAAATTTGATTCTGGCGTATGAATCAGCAACGCCGGGAAAGAAACAGGCCCGATAGCCGATCGGGCGGCACTATAACTGTATGCAGCGATACCTGTAGGGAAAAGCCCCAGGGTAAGTCCGGCACCCGACTCTGCCGGTGGCGCGAGGAGGGCCTGTTAAGCGACACAGGTGATACGCTATAAAACATAAAGTAATTGAATATCTTTAGCTGTCGCTCAACCAACCACTACCAACCTGTGACCGATCGAGCCAGAGCATTCCAGGGGAAACAAATATGAAAAAATTAGAATTTTTGCTACAGAAAGAGGGCGATCGCGCCTGGTTGCCCCTAGAAACCGCCGACGTGGAAATTCTAGAAGGCAAATACCGCGTCGTTGCTCGCATCCAGCACCCCAACACCGACATCGAAATTCGCGTCACCTACACATCCTTCGACGAAGTGGCCCCCCAGCGGAAAGTTCAAAGCCGATCGGCGCGCACCAACCCCGAAGGATTAGTCGTGATCCTTCCCTACACCAGGCTCAAGCCCGGAATCTGGGAACTTTCCTGCTTGCCAGATCCTCGATCGACACCAGCCAAACCTTGGCAGTACGGCGTGCAATTGGAAGTATTG
>NZ_JADEWV010000273.1 GCF_015207455.1 Microcoleus sp. LEGE 07076 | reverse complement strand
TGAAATCGACGGCTTCTTCAAAGCCCTCAACAAATATCGGGCTGGCAAGGGGGACGACGAAGCCTTTTACCTCACCCTCAACAACGGCGGCGGTCCCAAAGTCATCCTCATTGACCGCGATCGCCGAGTCGAGGTGGAGAGGTCGTGCGTCCCCATCACCGGCACCATTCAGCGCAAGACGCTTGACGAAGAGATGACGCCCCGCAAAATTTCCAGTGGCTGGATGGCCCGGTGGGTAATCTGCTTGGCCCAGATGCCCAAACGGCGGCGGACGCGACTGCCCTACCCCGACATTGACGCCTTTCTCAAAGACATCTACCACAAACTTTCCGTCCTCAAAATGCACTATCGTCCCGTTCAAAATGAGGAGACAGGCGAAGTGCTCAAAGATGAAACGAACCGCACTGTTTACCAGGGTTTTCCGATCACTTACCACCTCAGCGACTCGGCTGCCGACTACTACGAACAGCACTTTTTCAACCCGATGGTCGAGCGCGAAGAAGCTGAACTGAATGAAGGTTTCCAGCTAGCCATGTCCAAGTGGAGCGGGTACTGCCTGCGGATTGCCCTCATCCTGCATTGCTTGCACGAAATCTGCAAGTTAAAAAACCCGGACGGCATCCTCAAAACTTACTTGCAGTTGAAAGAAGAGTGGAAGCTCTCAGGCGGGGAACGTTCCGACAAGCCTTTTGAGATTGAAATCCCTACCTTGATTGGGGCCGACATCATTCAAAAGGCGATCGCCACCAGCTACTTCTACATCAACCAGGCTGAAGTGCTTTACAAAGGGCAGCAGCAAGATGAGGACGATACAGTTCCGGTCATCCAGAAACTGATTCAGAAATCAGAAGAGTTGCGGGACACGGTTGCTGAAGGTTGGATCAGCACCCGTGAAGCATACCGCAACTGTCGCGAACTCGTTGCAGGAGCTAAACTGCGCCAGATGTCGAACACCGACTTTACGGCTGCGGTCTTCAACCAAATGGTTTCGATGAACCTCGGTGAAACGAAAAAGGTCGGCAAGTCTTTCAAGTGGCGGATTCTAAGATAATTGTTGCTCGGCCACGTTTTGGCGGTTATATCATTTCCGAAAAACCCTGCTACAAACACGAGCGTTGGGTTGATTCGCAAGTCAAAGCCAACAAAAAAGTTGCTACTGTTGCAGAATTTTTCGGAAATGGTATTAGTTGCAAGCCCGCAGAGCGATCGCGCGAACCGAGTTGCAAGTGCAGTCCAGGGTATTTGTGGCAACTTGCAAAAAATGCCGTCCTCCGACAGCAGCGATTCTTCCAAAGTCTTCCAGAGTAAGCGATTACGTTATCAATAATGACAGTTGTGACGATTCTCAACCGTCATTGACGATCGCGCTTCCCGCCTGGAGCGCTCTAAAGCTGAGCATTGAAACCTTCGTCTTTTGCCTCAAGAAAGAAGCTGTGTTGAGAGAAGAGCGGAAGACACTAAAGCCCAGTCGGTTGTGGGCGATCGCAATTGTCACCGGATACCTAATTACCGCTAGTTTAAAAATTGCGTTGACGATTTGACGATAGTTTGAAACTCCCGCAGAACAAGCTGTTCCCTCGTCAATAGCAGCTTCGACGATTGAAAATCGTCATTGACGATTCCTCAGCACATCCCAAGAGATTTACGATCGCCCGCAGGTGAGCGTACTGGTAACAGCGGCAACCTACAAACTGCTAGTTCGCCAAGCTGGACTCGTCAAGCAATCGTCAGAATCGTAGAAAACTCCGAGTACACCAATTTTTGTGTTGACGATTTGACGATTCCCTAGAACTCTTACCCCGTAAGCACTTCAGTCGTCAATAACAGCTTTGACGATTCAGAATCGTCATTGACGATTCACTGCTGACGTTACTCACGGTAATTACATCAAGCGCCATCAAGCACCATATATGGTGTGGTGTCCTATTTTTGTGTTGACGATTTGACGATTCTCTAAAACTCTTACCCCGTAAGCACTTCAATCGTCAGTAATAGCTTTGACGATTCAGAATCGTCATTGACGATTCATTGTTGACCTTACTCGCGGGACTTACAAAAAACGGTATATATAGTGTTTTAGTAAATTAAAGTCTACATTAAATAACTATATATAGAGTAACTGCGTAAGTCCTGCTCATTCGCTTACATCGAGTTCATGTGATAGTGGCAGTTCGCTTGTCCACCAGAGGTTGTCAAGCAATCGTCAGAATCGTCAAAAACTCGCAGTACATTCCCACAGCCCTTGCAGAGAAAGCGTTTATCGAGAATCGTCAAAAATAATGTCAATAATCGTCAATAAAAGCTAGAAGCTGAAAGCTTTATAAATAGAAGAGTTTAGGAGAATCGTCAAATCGTCAAAGAAAATTTCTTTTTTAGTCGCGCTCTGGTTCACGGCTTGACACTGAATCCCAACCCCTTTGTAGAAGCTGTGTTAGGAGAAAAGCGGAAAATGCTGGGGTGCAAGTTGGTTGTGGACGATCGCGACGGACTATCCGGCATCTAATTTACTGCTAATTTAAAAATTGCATTGACGATTTGACGATAGTTTGAAACTCTTACACATCAAGCAGTTCCCCCGTCAATAGCAGCTTTGACGATTGAAAATCGTCATTGACGATTCCCCAGCCACATCCCAATAAATTCACGATCGCCCGCTCCCGCGATAACAAGGACAATCCGCTTCCCTGCCAGCTTGATAGGGCGATGGGCGTCAAGCAATCGTCAAAATCGTCAAAAATTTGCAGTATATCCCCAAAATCCATGCTGAAAAAGCGTTTGGGGAGAATCGTCAAAAACAATGTCAATAATCGTCAATGAAAGTTAGAAGCTGAAAGCCTTATAACTACGATAGTTTAGAAGAATCGTCAAATCGTCAAAGAAAATTTGTCGTGACCTTGAGTTAGGACACTCGTGAGGCATCAAGTCCTCAAAAGCCAAGGTTATGTCGGATGCTGGTTCAAAACGCTACAGGGAAGTTAGTTGCTCCCGAGTGTGATCGCGAATGCCTGCCGATCCCTTTTTTGCAAAAGCTTAAAATTAGCGTTGACGATTTGACGATTCCCTAAAACTTTTACTCCATAAGCACTTCAATCGTCAATAACAGCTTTGACAATTCAGAATCGTCATTGACGATTGTCAATCAGATAGCAGTGGCGACCGGATCATGTCAGGCGCAAGTCGTCAATGACGATCGCGACAGGTCGATCAACCAATCGTCAGAATCGTCAAAAACAGAGCGGCTATTCCCCAAACTTATAGTGGGAAAGCATTTGGGGAGAATCGTCAAAAACAATGTCAAAAATCGTCAATGAAGCTTAGAAGTTGAAACCTTTACAAACAGGGAAGTTCAGGAGAATCGTCAAATCGTCAATAAATTTTAGTTATAAGTAGTGTTGAGACTCAAAATTGAAACTGAGTATTTTTACAGCCCAGCAAATTTTCTGCACGTATTCAAGTTGTCTTTCAAGGTTGAATCTTGTGCTATTTGCACCTCTCGATCGGGTAATCTGGTCTGGAAAGCCACATTATGAGGCCGGCTATGGACTTAGAACACGCTACTAATTCCTTTGGAGAAATAGCTTCGACGCGCGACCTAGTGGCAGAGCTGTTAGCTGCCAAGCGCTCTGTCAACACTAGGCGTGCTTATGAGAAGGACTTGTACGATTTCTTTACGACAATGGCGGGGCAGGAACCGCACCCGGCATTGGTGCGCGAGTTCCTACGGCTGAACCGCTTCGCCGCTGTCGCGGTGGTTCTCAAGTATAAAGCCAAACTAATTGACAAGGGACTCAAGGAAGCGACGATTAATCGGCGGCTGGCGGCAATCAAAAGTTTGGTGAACTTTGCTCGGAAGGTGGGCGAGTGCGAGTGGAGTTTGGTAGATGTTGAAGGAGAGAAGGTGGTTCCTTACCTGGATACTACAGGGTTTGGCCGAGTTGCTTCTGAGAATGTGGCGGCGATGCAGTCGGTGTTGTCCGTTCCTGACCGGAGTACGCCCCAGGGAAAGCGCGACTATGCAGTTCTCCGGCTGCTGTGGGACAATGCGTTGCGTCGGGGAGAAATCGGCGCAGCCAATATAGGTGACTTTGACCCGCTAGCCCGAACTCTGAACATTTACGGCAAAGGTAGGGGAACTCAAGCGCAGCTAATTGACTTGCACAACGCGACGGCAGATGCGATTTCTGATTGGCTGAGCGTGCGGGGAGCTGCAATGCCCCAAGAGCCTTTATTTATCGCTTTGACAAAGCGGGAATACGGGTTGAGGTTGAGCGGGTATGCTATTTACAAGCTTGTTTTCTCAACTTGCTCCGCTGCGGGAATTCCTAAAAGAATCAGCCCGCACAGAATACGCCACGCTGCAATTACGACTCTGTTAGATGCAAGCAACGGCAATACGCGAATGGCGCAGAAGTTGAGCCGCCATACGAGCTCGAACGTCCTTAATTGCTACGATGACAATCGGCAGAGCTTGCAGCGAGAAGCGTCGGTGCTGCTGGCTAGTTTGGTGCGGTGATGTACTCCCGACGTTGACCGCTAGGCGGTACAGCGCGGGCTTCTCTCAGAGGAAGTCCTCTTAGAGCGTTTTATAGTGAGGGAGACACCCAGCCCCACTTTTTTAATTAGTATTGCCGAATTCGTGTCCCTATCCAATTCTAGACCGCAGTGTGGGCAGCTATGCCAACGGTCGCGCAGTTCTTTTGGGACGCGGTTCAAACATTCTGAGCAATGCTGAGAAGTTCCACGTGGGTCAACCTCGATCACCAAGCAGCCAGCTCTTTGGGCCTTGAAGCTCAGTATTTCATTGAATTGACTCCACCCTGCATCAGCAATGCTTTTATTCAGTCCAGACTTTGCTGATTGCCGATTAGGAAGAAACTTTCCAGTTTCGTCTTGCTTGGGTTTAGCGCGTCTGGACATATTCTTGACTTTGAGAGCCTCAACAAAAACAACATCAGCTTTGTTGAGAAGCTTTTTGGCAGTCTCAAAATGAAACTGTTTGCGTTGTCTTGCAACCTTTTGGTGCAAACGAGCAACTTTGCGGTACTGCCTATTTTTCGCTCTGCTTTTTTTCTTTCGAGCAGCAGCCTTGCGTTGTAAAAGAGCAAGTTTTTCTTCCGATTTCCTGAAATGCTGCGGTATTGGTTCAAATTCTTTCTCGGAATCTGCAAGAAACTTTTCTAGACCCAGATCGATGCCAATGCTGTTTTCCCAGGTTGGGATAATATCAATAGCTATATCTGGCACCGCATGGCTTTGTATAGTCAGCGTCACGTACCACCCATCAGCTTTCTTGGAAATTATTGCTGTTTTTACGTCAAAACCATCAGGAATTAGCCTATGCAGAATCAACTTAACATCGCCAAACTTAGGCAAGGTAATTCTATTACCCTTAAGGCAATCCATATCCATTTGGGTGTAGGTAAACGACCGATAACGTCCTTTGCCCTTGAAACGAGGTTTTCCAGAACGATTGCCGTTACAATCCCCTTTAATAAATCTGTCAAAAGCAAGCTTAACTCGGTCTACGCAGTTTTGTAATACCTGAGAATATATGTCTTTGTACCAGGGTCTATCTTTCTTCAGTTGTACAAGACTGCGTTTTTGACTGTAATAATCGGGATGAGCGCGCAAGGATGGTAAGTGACATATCAATGGACAAGCATTGATATCGCAACGATTCCGTTCCCACTAATCAAATCTATCTTGCAACAGCCAGTTATATTGATGGCGAAGCATATCTAGCCAGCGGTTCAGTTCGGCTTTTTGCTCAGTTGTTGGAAGTAGCTTGTATTGGTATGCTAGTCTCATTGTATAATTCTAGCATATTGCTACCAAATTGCTGTCATGAATCAAATCAGTATCAGATTTCCAGACAGGGAAAAAGAGCATTGCAGAAATATTGTTAGTTAGCTGGGCGAACGCAGAATGATGTCATTCGTGAGTTGCTGAAAAAATTGTCAATCTCCGGGGTATTGAACCCCATCGATTGACCCGGCTTTCATCCCGACGCTCACTCCTTGTACAGGTAGAGCGCGGGGCTTCCCGCCTAGCAGCTAAGTTTAGATTTAATTGAGGAGCCGGATGGCGGTGAAGGGAACCAAATTGAAAGATGAAGTGCTGAATCTGCTGACCAAATTTTCGCCTCAGTTCAAAGTGTTTAAGTAGGAATAACCCGCGAAGATTGGCTAAACGACTTTCAATTCATTAGCGAAGAATTCATTATTACAGAATTTGATAGTACAACTTTTAACCAAAATGAAGATCAATCAAATGAGTCAACTCTATGAC
>NZ_JADEWV010000027.1 GCF_015207455.1 Microcoleus sp. LEGE 07076 | reverse complement strand
AAAAGGGGGGGACAAGATTCCGATCAAAGTCCCCCTACAACCAGGGGGATGAGAGGGGGATCTCCGGGGCCTAAATATGTTAAGTGAACCGTATTGGGTTAGATCGCAATTCGGTTTGCTTAAAATTTCCAATTTCAGATCTAAATATCGATTTAAACAAAACATTGTCAGTTTCATGGTTTGTCACTCACTTGCTGGATCAGTTTCGCCACCACAGCAGTCCATCCCGTCTGGTGAGACGCGCCCAATCCTGCACCGCTGTCACCGTGAAAGTATTCGTGAAACAAAATCAAATCCTGCCAGTGAGGATCGTTTTGAAACTTTTCCAAACCGCCATAGACTGGTCTTTTACCATCTTTCCCTCTGATAAAAATGCTATTTAGCCGCTGCTCTAATTGCAAGGCAACTTCCCATAAATTCATCATAACTCCAGAGCCAGTAGGAAATTCTACTTTGAAGTCATCACCGAAATAATGGTAATATTTTTGCAGCGATTCAATTAATAAGAAATTTAACGGAAACCAAATCGGGCCGCGCCAGTTTGAGTTGCCACCAAATTGCTCAGTTGTAGACTCAGCAGGCTCATAGTCTACCTGATATTTTGTGCCATCCCACTCAAAGATAAACGGATGTTCTAAATGATAGCGAGAGAGGGAGCGAATGCCGTGGGGCGAAAGAAATTCATTTTTATCCAGCAGCCTTTTGAGGACGCGCTGCAATCCTTCGGGGGTGGTAATTGAAAGCAGCCTGCGCTCGCCGACTCCGGGAATTTCCATACTGGCAATATTCTTTGTCAGTTCTGGGCGGTTCTTCATCAACCAATCGATTTGCTCTTTAAATCCCGGCACTGTTTCTAATAATTCAGTTTCCAAGGTATCGACGGCAAATAGTAGCGTCATCCCCACCATTGAGCGGACTTTTAGCAAGGAACATTCACCGTTAGGCAGAGACAGAGCATCGTAATAAAAGCCGTCTTCATCGTCCCACAAACCTATTTTTTGGGGGCCGACATGGTTGACAGCATCGGCTATGTGAAGGAAGTGTTCAAAAAATTTGAGCGCCATATCCGAGTACACTGGATCTTCGCGGGCAAGTTCTAAGGCAATTGCTAACATATTTAGCGAAAACATTCCCATCCACGCAGTACCGTCTGCTTGTTCCAAATAGCCGCCAGTCGGCAAGGGTTTGCTGCGGTCAAATACCCCTATATTATCTAAGCCTAAAAAGCCGCCTTGAAACAAATTTGCACCTTGAGGATCTTTGCGGTTTACCCACCAAATAAAGTTGAGCAGCAGTCGGTGAAACATCCGTTCTAGAAAGTGGCGATCGCCTTTACCTACTCGCTTTTGTTCAATTTTATAAACTCGCCATGCGACCCAAGCTTGCACGGGTGGGTTGACATCTCCCAATGCCCATTCATAAGCGGGAATTTGACCGTTTGGGTGCATATACCACTGGCGAGTTAGCAGTAGTAATTGGCGCTTGGCAAAGTCAGCATCAATTAAGGCGATCGGTATGCAGTGAAATGCCAAATCCCAGGCCGCAAACCAAGGATATTCCCATTTATCTGGCATGGAAATGACTTCTTCTGCATTGAAGTTTCCCCAGTCAGAATTGCGACCGTTTAAACGCTGCGCCGGCGGTATTGGTTCTGCGGGATCGCCTCGCAACCAAGTGCGAACATCGTAGGCGTAAAACTGTTTTGTCCACAACAATCCAGCAAAGGCTTGACGCTGTATGTTGCGGGCATCTTCCTCAAGATTTGGAGTCAGGAATTCGTAAAATTCATCTGCTTCTTTTTGCCTTTGAATGAAGGTGTCTGCAAATTCTTGGCTAAAAGCATTGTCGGTATAAACATCAGTAAATCTGAGTTGAATAACTGCGGTTTCTCCTGCACCAATTTCTAGGTGATAGTGGGCGGCGGCTTTAGTACCGATTTGAGCGGGATTGACAGCCCCCTGGCGATCGCGAACGATTAATTCGTGGAAAGCATCTTTAACGTAAGGTGAGGTATTGGCGACACCGTAGAGACGCTGTAGGTTGGTTTCATTTTCTGTAAATAACAGGGGAGGATTGCCTTCACAAAATAGCCAGCGATCGCCATATTTTTGATGGTGAGCTTTGATAACTCCATCGCCCGATCGAGCCACATATGCTGATTTTTTGCTATCAGTCCAAGACCAAGTATTGCGAAACCATAAAGTCGGTAATAAGTCAAGGGTTGCTGTTTCTGAACCTCTGTTAGTAGTGCGGATGCGAATGCAAATATCTTCTGGGGATGCTTTGGCGTATTCAGCAACGATGTCGAAATAGCGATCGCCCTCAAAAATTCCCGTATCCATCAACTCATATTCTGGCTGACACTTGTCGCGCTTGGCATTTTCCTCAACCAACAAAGTATAGGGATATGCTTGCTGCGGATATTTGTACAGCCAGCGCATATAAGAATGAGTTGGGGTATTGTCTAAATAAAAGTAGTATTCTTTGACATCTTCTCCGTGATTTCCTTGACTGTTGGTAAGTCCAAAAAAACGCTCTTTCAAAATCGGATCTCGGCCGTTCCACATTGCTAGGGCGAAACAAATTTGACCGTGGCGATCGCAAAATCCCCCTAATCCATCTTCACCCCAACGGTAGGCGCGCGATCGCGCAGCATCGTGAGGGAAATACTCCCAAGCCTCACCGTTTGGGGAATAATCTTCGCGGACTGTTCCCCACTGGCGATCGCTTAAATAAGAACCCCATCGGTTCCAGTGCGCTTTCATTTCAGCATTTTCTTGAATTCGTTTGTCTTCAGCACCCATTGCAGTTATCCGAGAATATTTCAGATTGCATAATCTCGATTAGCCGCCTGTAGCAAATCCTGGATACAAAGTCATGCCGCCATCCACAAACATCGTTTCACCGCAGACATAATCAGAGTCATCCGAAGCCAGCCAAACAGCAGTTTTCGCGATATCTTCTACTACCCCAATTCGACCGTAAGGAATCAGTTTTAATAGCTTTGCTTCGGCTTCCGGCGTATTCCATGCTGATGTATTGATGGGGGTTTTGATTGCCCCTGGCGCAATACTATTAACTCGAATTCTCTGGGGTGCAAGTTCTTGGGCAATACTCCGCATCATCATATTTATACCGCCTTTACTCGCAGCGTAGTTGACGTGACCCGCCCAAGGAATTACCTCATGTACTGAACTCATGCAAATAATTTTGCCAGCAGCCGCAGAAATATGAGGTTGTACGCCCCGCCGCATAAATTCTTTAGCAGCTTCGCGAGCACACAAAAACTGTCCGGTTAGGTTGACTCCAATGACTAGGTTCCAGTGGTCGAGTGTCATGTCTGTAAAGGCCGAATCTTTTTGCAGACCTGCGTTATTAACCAGAATGTCGATCGTACCAAATTCCTTCAACATCTGACCGAACATCGCCTTAACTTCGTCTTCTTTGCTGACATCGGCACCAATGGCGATCGCTTCTGCACCCCCGGCTTTGATATCCTCGACAATTTTCTGTGCCTCTTGATCTCCCGAATGGTAATTGACTGCAACAGATGCACCTGCTGCTGCTAAAGCACGGGCGATCGCTTCGCCGATACCAGAACTTCCGCCCGTTACCAGAGCTTTTTGGCCTTTAAGAAGCTCAGGGGAAAAGCTCATATTTTTTCTCCGTCATTTTGAAAATTTATTTGACATTTATTATATAGACTCTATTAGTCAAATTGATAACAAACTTGTGTCAAATTTGTTATAAAAATAGTCTATACAAGAGATTGCTTTAGTTGAATCTTATGCTATTTATAGCGTCTAGCCATTACCGCTGAAATTTATTTCTAGCTTGAGAAGTATATAGTTTTAAATTATATACTTCTTAAGGGAGATACCTTTGAATAAGAATTACCTCTAATATCATGTCCTGTCAATTAACCGCAGTCAGATTCGATCGCGCGTGCAGAGTTGGGTTGTCCGCAGGGAGCGGACACTGACTGACGCACGCGCGAACCATTTTTGCGATCGCCATCGACCGAACCCGATCTAAGTTGAAGTTAGTTAGAATCAAGCTGCATTTTTGTACAATTAGTGCATCCAGAAAATTATCAAATTTAACAAACAGTATGATGAACAACACAATCTATCAAACTGTAATTGTAGGTGGCGGCTTTGCTGGACTATTTACAGCGTTACACTTGAGCCACCAACACTATCCCCGTTCTGTAATTTTGATCGAAAAAGAGGATCGCTTTTGCTTTAAGCCTTTACTTTACGAATATTTTAGCGGCGAGATGGGTGCAGAAGAAGTTTGACCGCGCTATCAGGAATTGCTAAAAGGTAGCGGTGTAATTTTTGTTAAAGATACCGTTCAATCCATTGATTTACAACAGCGAGAAGTCAAAGTAACATCGGGAGATGCTTACAATTACAGCAATTTAGTTTTGGCTTTAGGCAGCGTTACAGGATATTTTGGAGTCGAGGGAGCTCGAGAGAATGCGTTCCCTCTGCGTACCGGAGAAGATGCGATCGCCATTGACAAACACCTGCGCGACTGCTTGCAACAAGCCCTTCAGATTCAAGATGCCCAAAAGCGCCGCAAATTCCTAACTGTCACCGTCATAGGTGCTGGAGCTTCCGGGGTAGAAATGGCAGGTACATTAGGCGATTTAGTGCCAAATTGGTATGCTGCTATGGGCGGCAATGCAGAGGAAGTACGAGTCGTTTTACTGAATCACGGCGAGCAAATCCTGGAGAACGATATTAATAGTCACCTGCGCGAAATTGCGACAAATGCTCTGCAAAAACGCACAGTACCAGTAGAATTTATTATGGAGGCAAAAGCGACAGCTATTCGCCCTAACGAAGTTGAATACCAGCGCCGCGAACAGGTGGAAAGCTTATCAACAGCTACGGTAATTTGGACGACGGGAACTAACATCAACTCACTCATAAAAAGTTTAGAAATTTCTGAGAAATCCCGAGACAAACACGGTCGCCCTTTAGTGAACCCTATACTGCAACTGCTAGATTTTCCTGAAGTTTTTGCAGGGGGAGATTGTGCAGCAGTGCAAGGCAATTCTTTACCTCCAACCGCTCAAGTTGCTTATCAGCAGGGAGCTGCAATCGCTCACAATTTGAATGCTCTGGCTTTGGGAAATGAGCTCAAACCTGCGGAAGTTAACCTGCGGGGAACGCTGCTAAAACTGGGGATAGAAGAAAGTGTGGCTAACATTTACAATACTTTTGAAGTTACCGGAGAACTCGGTCACTTAATCCGCCAAGGTAGTTACTTAGAGTTATTGCCCGCTCCGGTTCATAATTTAAAAGTAACAGGGGAATGGCTCAAAGATGAAATTTTCGATCGCCACTTGCACCCGATTCACACTGCTGATGCGGTTAAATGGATCGGCGGTGCGGTAGTCGGCGTTGTCGTCGCCCGAAAATTGATGCAAATGTTAGGGGATAGCCAGGACGGCACAGATATTTAAGGGCTAATATTCAGTAAGATTTTGCGATCGGCTGTACTGGATTGTAATTTAATTTTTTGGGCGTGGGCTGGCGGGTTCCACCAGCTTTTTATAAAACAGTAAGTTCGCCCAGCATTTAAGACGTGCATAGGCGCGATCCATGTCACTGACTGCAATTGCCAGATGTTGAAACCACAAGTCGTTACTTTGGGAATCTTTGGGGATGGGTTTTCCTTCAACGTTCAGATATTCCATCAACTCAATCTGTTCATCTCCAAGCTGCAAAGTAACAATGCGGATTTTTGCCTTCTCGACTTTTTTGAGGTCGCTGTAATTTTGCCTTTCAACTGTAGTATCAGAAACAAATTCAAAGGAGAGTGCTTTGGTATAGAAATCCTGGGAGCGATCGGCATTTTTGACCGTCAATCCAATGGCTCGAATTTTCTGCACTTGACGAATCCTCAAAAGCCAGTAAGCGCGATCGGGCAAAATGCCCGATTCACAATTAATAGAACAAGTTTAATGAATAAATTGCAAGTCAGTAGGAAATCTTTCTTCTTCTGGTTCTGGATCGTAAATGTAATCGCAGTCAAAGTGGAAAGCTTGAGAGTGACGGCTGATGGAAAACCCGCACTGAGTCACCATTTCTGTGGTAAAACTGGCCATGACTAACTCAATGAGTTTTCTGTAAGAAATGTTAGGCAGTTCAACGTAATAGGTGCGTCTAGCAAAAAAAATTCTCTCATCTTTCGGCACAATTATGCCATTAATTCTGTGCGCGTGTTGAATCGGCTTGATATAAGTTTCAATAAACTGCGATTGACTTTTTTGCAGTCTGGCTAATCTTTCATGTTGCAACCAGCTCATTTGAAACATCATTTTAATAAATTCAAAACCCAAAATGTAGTTAAAAACATTATTGCGTTCTTCTGTGTTCAAGACAAAGCGGACTGCTGATTCTAAATATTGATCTGTTTCTCGGCGCGCTTGTTGAGCTGAGTGAATATAAAATTGTTTGATGTAGCTTCTTAAATCAGATTCGTTTAATTCTTTTTTGACTTGGAATGTGATTAAATACTCTTTGACTCGGTTGAGAGTATCTACATCTTCAAACATTTTTGATACTAAGCCGTCGGCTGTGTAGTCATCTAAAAATTCGGCTTGTAACTCGGGAGTAGATGCACACAATATGTAAGAAAGGGATAAGACGTAGCGCCGCTGGTTCCAAGGCAAACTCTCAGCCCAAGCTTTGACTTCTAGTGGGACTTTTTCCAATACGATATCTGTGTGGGTCCGTTGAGAAACGTCCGCATATTTATCTTTTTTTTTAATCATTGCCTGAAACTTTATGTTTGTAAGTTGAGCGGGTAATGTATGGCAGGTAAGTAGCAGGGTAAAGTAGATGCGGCGAGTTAAAAAGTAGCGAGATTTTTTTGCTTTTTTTTATAATACACGATCTAGGGAGTACAAAAGGTGATGTATCTCACATTTTTGCGAACTTGTAATCACAAGTGTGAGATTGACGTATCACATTTTTGGGCGGTGAGTGTCACGGCAAAAACTTGTTCGCGTCACAGCGATCGCAGGGGGTGTGATTGATAATTAAGAAAAGCGATTCAGAAGTTTTTATTAGTAATAATTACTGAGGTAAATCATGAACTAAACTACAAGTTTTTTTAGTAAAAATCGGTGTCAATACTTAAGTTTTGGCAAGATAGTCGTCCAACCAGCGCGACAGTGGCTCGGTAGCATGGCAGTGGGCGATCGGCAAGTAGCTCGGTGGTTGTGCCAACTTATACCCGCACAGTGTCCTTTTGAGAGAGATATCCAGCTATGGGGACACCATCTTTTCGGCATACCCTCGATGTGCAAGCTGAATCCGGTATTTGAAGAATTAGTGGGGTTGCGTTTTCCATCGCTCTCGTTTTTGGCTGACACGTGGGGCGAAGATGTAACGCGGTACTGCTGATTGAGGGGTGTCATACCTCGATCGCCCGTCGAGTTGAATTATTTAGCGGGTGCATCGCTCTGCTAGTTGCGAGATCCCGAATTTAAGCCATAATCTTTGATAATATCAGTGGATGCCTCTAGATAGGAGCAGCCATCCATCGTAGCGGTTAAGTCAAAAATAATACAAATTCTCAATTATGCAACAGTAGTCCTGGGGTGCGACACACCTGACAAACAGAATTGAAAAAAACAATTTTTTTGTAGGATTAGTTTTGACAACAGGTATACGATCAAACGGTAGCCGCAAAAACAATAAGTATAAAAATAATTTAACAAGCTAATTTAGCTCAGGCAAGTGAATATGTTTAACGCAACTGAACTGCTGATTAACGCTTTTGTAAATCGGCTAATTGAAGGCTACCGCCACACCTACGGCGGGTTCAAATCTGACTATGGCGAGATTATTGGTTGGGTAGCAGATATGGCTTTACAAAATATTGCTAATAGCGATGCCCTCTACCACAATGTAGAACACACTATTTTAGTGACATTGGTAGGACAAGAAATTCTGCGAGGCAAGCACATCCGCGAGGGTGGTGTTTCCTGTGAACATTGGCTGCATTTCCACATTGCTTTGCTGTGCCACGATATCGGGTACGTCAAGGGGGTTTGCCGTCAAGATAGAACAGATTTGGGACTTTATGCGACGGGAATAGGCGACTTGAAATTAACACTACCTCGGGGGGCGACGGATGCGAGTTTGACGCCTTATCATGTCGATCGGGGAAAGATGTTTGTTGAAGAGCGTTTTGGAGGTCACAGATTGATTGATGCTGACTTGGTTAAGCAGAATATTGAGTTAACTCGTTTCCCGGTTCCGGCGGGCGAAGATCATCAAGATACTGTGAATTATCCGGGTTTGGTGCGGGCGGCGGATTTAATCGGTCAGTTGAGCGATCCGCGATATTTGCAAAAGATTTCTGCGCTGTTTTACGAGTTTGAGGAGACTGGTCAAAATCAGGTGTTGGGATATCGCAATCCGGGGGATTTGCGGGAGGGGTATCCGAAGTTTTATTGGAATGTGGTTTATCGGTATGTCAAGGATGCGATCGGCTATTTGGAACTGACGCAGCAGGGGAAACAAATTATTGCTAACCTGAATGCAAATGTGTTTCGGGTGGAGCATTCTGAAGTGGAAGTTGAGGAGGTGGCTGTCCTTACGTAGGTTTTGGGTTGATGTCGGGCGATCGCACGCGACGGCTGATATTATGTCCCCTAGATCGATCGCAATACAATTGGTTCGATCGTTCGGACTTGAGTCCTCATCAAACTTTGAGAACGCTCAGTCCGAACGATCGAACCTATAAACGACTGGGCCATCTGTCTAAAGACAGATTTTATTAAACCAGTAAATTCCGTATGATGCTGTAAAAGTCAGTCAGTCAGATGAGAAAGCTATCTCCGACTCTAACTCCAAATAACTGACCAGTCTTACAATATCAAAAAATACCTCTCATGACATCAGTCACTCCCACTCAAACTTCCTCTCAATACGAAACTACCGAACCAGAAGAAAAAATTGAGTCTCTGATAGCAGAAGTTCAACCTGAAAGCGAACTCGATTTAGAATTCCTCTACACCAGAGACATTGAATTTCGCCAAGAAACAATTTATTTCATTGTAGTCGATCGTTTTCATGACGGCGACCCGGAAAATAACGAAGGCCCAAATCCCGAACTTTACGATCCTGAAGGTAAAGATTGGGGCAAATATTGGGGCGGCGACTTGCAGGGAGTTATCGACAAACTCGACTACTTAAAAGATATGGGTGTTACCGCAGTTTGGCTGACCCCGCTGTTCGAGCAAGTTGAAGCATTATTTATCGAACAAGCTGCGATTCACGGCTACTGGATAAAAGATTTCAAGCGACTAAATCCCCGATTTATTGCCAAAGGCGATAATCCTTCTGTCAACCAAACACAAGAAAATAAAGATACGGTATTTGACAAATTAGTATACGAGTTGCATCAGCGAAACATGAAACTCGTCCTCGATATAGTCTGCAATCACAGCAACCCAGATTTTAGCGGCAAGAAAGGGGAACTCTACGACGATGGCGTAAAAATAGCTGATTTTAACAATGATGAAAACAATTGGTATCACCACTACGGCGAAGTTAAAAACTGGGAAGATGAATGGCAAGTCCAAAACTGCGAACTGTCTGGTTTAGCAACTTTTAATGAAAACAATACTGCGTATCGCAGTTACATTAAGTCCGCAATTAAACAGTGGTTGGACAGAGGTGTTGATGCTTTGCGGGTTGATACGGTAAAGCATATGCCGATTTGGTTTTGGCAGGAATTCAATGCAGACATTACCACTCACAGACCTGATGTTTTCATCTTTGGCGAGTGGATTTACAGCGATCCTAGAAACGATCGTTCTGTGGAGTTTGTCAACGAGTCGGGGATGACTATTTTAGATTTTGGTTTGTGCGTGGCAATTCGAGAAGCTTTGGGACAGGGGGCAGAAGGTGGATTTCATTTAATCCAAGATATCCTGGATTTGGATCACCGCTATTACGGGGCGACGGAGTTGATCACGTTTATCGACAATCACGATATGCCGAGGTTTCAGTCGTTGAATGGCGATCGGCAAATGCTGCAATTGGCGATATGTTTAATTATGACTACTCGCGGCATTCCCTGCATTTATTACGGCACCGAACAGTATCTGCACGATGATACTGAAGGGGGAAATGACCCTTACAACCGCCCGATGATGGAAAAGTGGGATAGTGATTCGCCTCTTTACCGAGATGTGCGGCTGCTGTCTGGATTGCGGCGGCTGAATCCAGCTATTTCGATGGGGAGTCAGTGGCAAAAATATCTAACTCCTGATGTTTATTGTTACGTGCGCCGCTATCGCGATTCTGTGGTGTTTGTGGCGATGAATCGCGGCGATGGTGTTACGGTTGAAGCGGTTGATACTGAGTTACCTGATGGAGAGCATACGGAGGTTTTATCGCGCCGCAAGTTTGAAGTTAAACAGGGGATGCTGTACGATTTAGAGCTTGGTGCGGGGGAAGTAATGATTTTTAGCCGCGTTGGAGAGCGAGTTAAGGCGAAAACTATTGTGCGGGCGCAGCTTAACAGCGTTCAAAGTCAGCCTGGGGAAAGAATTGTGGTGATTGGAGATTGTCCTGAATTGGGGAATTGGGATATTAGTAAGGCTTACCCGCTTGAGTATATCAATACTAATACTTGGTTTGGGGAAATTCCTTTTGATGAAAGTGCGGGGAAGTTGATTGCTTACAAGTATGCGCTGCTACGGGAAGGACTGTCGCCGCTGCGAGAAAATCTGGTTTGTCGCCGCTGGGTTTTAGCTTCGGAAGGGACTGTGAAATGGCGGGATAAGTGGGCTAGCGGACGGGAGTCTTAATAGTTGACTGTTGACTGTTGACTGTTGACTGTTGGGAAATTTGAACAATACCGATGCAACCAGAAACGATCTCGGTAGGGTGCACCGAAGAGCACCTTACCGCTATAATTAGTGCGTCAAATTAATTTTGCGTCTAGGACTGACTCAATAGAAATCACTTTAATCTAATTATGTAGGGTGCGCCGAAGAACACCTTATATCGTTTCCGGTTGCATCGGAATAATAAATCGAGTCAACAGTCAGCAGTCAACAATCACCTGACGGTACAACCGGAATTGATATTACAGTTTTATTAAAGCGATCGCAATTTCTCGACTAAAACATCGACATAATGTTCGCTGTTGTGGTGGTTGACAACCATTTCGTAGCCGCGCTGCGCTTGAGCTTCTGCTTCTTGAGGATTTTTTAGCAACTGGACGATCGCCTCGCGCAAAGCTGCTGCATCTCCCACCTCTACAACTTTAGCAGTATCAGGCGCTAAATAATCTACGAGACCTTGAGTGCGAGTAATGGCGACGGGTCGCTTGCAGGCCATTGCTTCCAGCAAACCCGTAGCTCCAGCAGCATATTTATTGTCTGCCAAACAAACTGCAATTACGTCTGCATCGCGGTAAAGCTCCACTAAATCCGACCATTCGTAGAACTTGCGGGACATATTTTCGGGCATAGTATCGGGGAAAGCTTGCGATAAAGCTTTGGCATCTTTAGAAAAGCCGCTAATTTTTACATCAACATCTAAGTCAGCAGTTGCTGCTGCTAGAACTCGGTAGTCGCGCTTTTCTAGTCCGACGCTAACAACTGTCTGCCGCTTTTTGTCGGCAGAAACCGGGCCCGGCGTGAAAAACTTGGTGTCTGTCTGTTCTGGCAGCACTAAAATGCGGGATTCGGGTATGTTTAAATAGCTGCGGACGAACTCAGTTTGAGGGCGGGCGTTGACCGTGAATACGTCAATTTTGTCGGCTAAACCGAAGAGTTTTAGGGCGACTCGGCCGCGCGGCCGATCGATATTGTGGAAATGTACAACTATTTTGGGGCGATCTGGTTTAGCGCCGCACAGCACCGCCACTGGAATACCAATGTCCTCGCCCGTACAAAATATCGCGTCGCCGCTGCTGACTTGCTCGGACAATTTGCGCGCGGCGGCCCAATGTTCGGGTTTGGAAGAAATTTTCGATCGCAGCTTGTCGGTCGAGGATATCGCCTCGCCGTCCGGGTAGTGAACGGTGGCATTTAAGCGGTCTCTGACGCTCTGCATGACGTGGCGGGGGCATTTTCCGAGTTGGGCATCGCGGTCAATGCCATCGAGGTCTATTTTGCGACTTAACGCCAAATGGTATTTCAAAATATTCTCCTGATAATTCTGGTGCTGGCATAAATTAACTTAACCTCAGAAGATTCTATCCTAGGAGGTTGCGAGGCGAATCCTGTCTGGGGCTTGTAGGGCAACTGCCCGATCGACCGGAGTGCAAACCGGGTTTCAAGGACACCCGCGCTCAAATCCTGTACGAGTAAAAAACAGTGACATAGGTCGATCGATTTAAATGAACTAAGCTTTTATTCTGAAAGTTAGCTAAAACATTTATTTTTAAGCTCATGTATATTTCTCCAGAACAAGACCAAAAAATTCGCTACATTATGCGCGAGTGCGGTCAAGAAGCTTGCAAGCTGGCGGCGCAACCTTTTGAAGTTTGCCAGAAAGGCCCGGACGACTACGTGACGAGTATCGATCGCTACTTAGACGGACAACTATCGGCAGCATTTAACGCTTTGTTTCCTGAAGACGGCACGATCGCAGAGGAAAACATCGCCTCCAGAGCAGCTTACTCGGCCAATTACCAGCGGCTGTGGTGCATCGATCCGATCGACGGGACGGAGGGATTTATTCAGGGAAAACAGCACTACGCCGTGATGGTGGGGCTACTGGTTGAGGCCGAACCGGTGGCAGGTTGGATCTATGCTCCGGCTTTTGACAAAATGTATTTTGGGGGCAAAGATTGGGGATTGTTCCAAAGTGTCGCAGCCGCCGCGCCGCAGCCGATCGCCCCGTGCCAGCCCCCGGCTCCGACAGCGAAAAATTGTAAAATTATTCTCGGAGACAAAGACCAGAAAAACTACGCCCGGGCGATCGCCCAAAGCATCCCGGGAGCTGAATTTTACTCGCTCGGCAGCTTTGGCTTAAAAGTGATGGAAGTTATACAAGGTCGAGCCGGTTTGTACCTGTATTTCAACGGCAGAGTTAAAGTGTGGGATACCGCCGGCCCCCTGGCTCTAGCAAAAGCCGCCGGATTGGTTTGTTGCGATTTGCAAGGTCAACCGCTGAGATGGACGAAAGATGCGATCGAGCCGGAGTCTCTGGCTCACACGCAGTCGATCGCGATCGGCTGGCCCGACTACATAGAATCTCTGTTGGGCAAAGTGCAAAAGGCACTCACACTTTTGTAAACCCGTTTAAAATTAAAGAATCTGCCAATTTTAGGTGAAGCGCGCCTCTGTACCCTTATCATCAATTGCATAAGCTGCCAGAAGCAAGTTTCCCCTGTGTCTGAGATGTAGGTCTCGTTCGCTTTGTGTCAATCTTATGTAGCAGCAACAGATTGTTTGTTTTCTCAAACAGCGATCGTTCCCTAGCTGTTCGCTGTCGCTCAATCATATTTCCCACCTCCGCGAGTTTGCATGAAGACAGAAGCTTTCAGTGAGCTGTTCCCCCTATTTAAGGGTGCCAACCCAGAAACCTTGGGAGGGCTGCTATCCAATGCCGTCAAGCATGAGTATCCCCCGGGCCGAGCTGTAGTGATGGAGGATTCTTGGGGTAACGCCATTTATTTTGTGGTGTCCGGCTGGGTCAAAGTCCGGCGCTTGTCAAACGATCGAGCTGTATCGATGGCTATTTTAGGACGGGGTGCTTTCTTCGGCGAAATGGCGATTCTTGACGAATCTCCGCGATCGAATGACGTACTTGCTCTATCGCCCGTGCGGCTGATCAGCGTCACGGCCCAGCGATTTATCCAAACCCTGTTTAAAGATCCGCAATTGCACCACCGGATGCTGCAACTGATGGTGCGGCGGCTCCGCCAAACCAATCAGCGCTCTCAACTGAGCAACCGCCAACCAGCGGTTAAACTAGCAAATACTTTAGTCGAGCTGGCAGAAAACTACGGTCAAAACACTGCTGAAGGCAAAGATATCTTTAACATCCCTTATCAAGACTTAGCTGATGTGACAGATATCACCTTAGATGAAACCAGCAAAATTATGGAAAAACTCGATAGTAAAGGCTGGCTCAAAATCGATCCAGAGCGCCAAACTATTCATTTGATCAACCTCAAACACTTGATTAATTTAGCAAGTCAATGACTGATGTTACTTCTTTGGATATTTCGTCCGCTGCCGGCAACGCGATCGCGCAGCCAACAGCACCGACAATTCAATATTGGGTGGCGATGCCCAATCCGGAATCCCACCTGTTTGAAGTGACTTTGCGCGTGCAAGGTTGGTCGCAGCCGCTGCTGGATTTAAAAATGCCTGTCTGGACTCCCGGTTCTTACTTGATTCGAGAGTACGCCCGCCACCTGCAAGATTTTCGAGCGAGATCCTCGTCGGAGTCTTCGCTAACCGGCGATTCCCTACGGGATAGCTGCGCTTCACGACTTTTACCTTGGCGCAAGCAAAGCAAAAATCACTGGCAAATCGAGACAAATTCAGTGTCAGATATCACGGTTTGCTACCAGATTTTTGCCAACGAACTAACAGTGCGAACCAATCATTTAGACTTAAGTCACGGTTATTTCAATCCAGCAGCTCTGTGCTTTTTCTTGCCAGGTTTTGAGCGCAGCTCCTACATCGTGACCGTTGTACCGCCGGAACCCAAATGGCGCACAGTGACTACTTTGCCTTTTGTTTCCGGGCAGAATCTTACTTTTGCTGCGGTGGATTTTGATACCCTTGTCGATAGTCCTTTTGAGATTGGTTGTCACGAAGCTTACGATTTTGAAGTGATGGGAAAACCCCACCAGCTAGTGGTTTGGGGGAAAGGCAATTTAGAACCGGATCGGGCGATCAAAGATATCAAGAAAGTCATTGAAGTTGAGGCCGAAATGTTCGGCGGTTTGCCTTACGAACGGTATGTGTTTTTTCTGCATTTGTCCGGCTCCGGTTTTGGCGGCTTGGAACACAAGGAGAGCTGCACTCTCAACTATCCGCGTTTTGGTTTTCGGGCTAAGGAAAAGTACGAACGCTTTATTCAATTGGTGGCTCACGAGTTTTTTCACCTCTGGAATGTCAAGCGAATTAGACCGAAAGCTCTCGAAGTATTTGACTACGAACAAGAAAACTATACTCCTTCTTTATGGTTTTCTGAAGGCACGACGAGTTATTACGATTTGGTGATTCCTTTTCGTTCTGGTCTCTACAATGTGAAAGGTTTTTTCCAAAATTTATCGAAGGAAATCACTCGATTGCAGACGATTCCGGGGCGGAAGGTGCAGCCGGCAAGCGAATCGAGCTGGGATGCTTGGATTAAACTTTATCGCAGAGATGCTAATAGCGATAATTCGCAGGTTTCTTATTATTTGAAAGGGGAACTTGTTTCGTTTTTGCTCGATTTGTTGATTCGAGCAAAACACGGTAACGCCCGATCGCTCGACGATGTGATGCGTTTGATGTGGCAGCAGTTTGGGAAGGGTGGTTCTGCTGAAAACGACGATTTTGACCTCAAGTCGGAAACAGAGGCCAAGCCGGGGCAGACAACATCCAACGGACGGTTAAATACTCCCTCGCGACCGACAGAAATCGGCTTTACTCCCGAACAGTTGCAAAGGGCGATCGAGTCGGTCGCCGATCTGGATTTGAGCGACTTTTTTGCGCGGTATGTAGACGGCACAGAAGAGCTGCCTTACAACAAATATCTCGAACCTTTCGGGCTGCAAATTTCAGTAGATGAAACCAACCAAATTCCTCGCACCGGTTGGATTTTGGGAACGGAAAACGGGCGGGAAATGATTAAATTTGTGGAAGCAGAATCTCCGGCGCAGTTGGCCGGAATTGACGCTGGGGACGAGTTGCTGGCGATCGGCGGTTGGAGGGTAGCAAACGCAGAACAAGCCGGCGAAAGGCTAAAAGATTACCAGCCTGGTGACACCTTAGAGGTGACAGTGTTTCACCAAGACGAACTGCGGACTTGTTCTGTCACTCTCGCCAAGCCGCGCCCGGGCCATTACTCGATCGTACCAGTCGATCGACCCAGCCCAATTCAGAAACAAAACTTTACTGGATGGCTGGGTGTTCCCCTATCAAAATTGTGACATCATGGTTAGTAGTCAGTTGTTATTTGGCAGTTGGCAGTTAGTAGTTGGCAGTTGGCAGTTGGGCGTTGCCATTAGCTAATAACAAATAACAAATAACAACTAACAACTAACTAATAACAACTAACTAATAACAAATTACCAATTAAAATTATGCAAACCCCACCACCTCCATCAATTACGCCCCGCCAAATGAACCTGCTGAGAATAGTTGCTTCAATGGCCTGGGCTGACGGCGAACTCGCGACAGAAGAAGTTAATTTAATGCTCGATCGCTTTTGCAGTTTGTTTGATGCCGGTGCCGGAGGAGAACAAATACAACAAGAACTCCGGGATTACATCATGCAAAATATCCCCCTTGACGAGTTGATTCACCAACTAGAAACTCAAGCAGAAAAAGAATTAGTATTGCAACTCGGCTATCAAGTCATTGCTTCTAGTTCTCGCACTCCCGACGAACCCAAAATTAACGCTGAAGAAGCCGCAGCTTATCAAAAATTAGTGCAGTTGCTGAATCTTCCAGAGGATGCGGTGAAGCGTATTGAAGCCGAAGTATCGGCGGCAGATACTTCCGAGGGAATTGTCGAGAATATGGCTCAGAAATTAGAAGATTTCATCCAAGGCTAGAACAGAACAGTCGGCGGTTGAAACTGCGCCAGCCGTCAAAATTGCGTCTACTTGTCTGCGGGTTTGAACAAATAATGTAGTAAATTTAACAGTTTAGTCTTGTTCAACCCGCGAGCGCAGGATTTTGTTTGCATAAACCTGGTTTCAACTGGTACTATTTTAAGGCTTTTCTCTGCGTAATTTCTCTATGTTGTTTCTGTTCAGGATGGTGCACTATAGAATTAGAAACCAATATACTGACAGGAATCAAAAATTATGCTGCCAGCTTTAAGGATTTCTGGCTATGACTTGCAAGAAGTCATCCATCAGGGAACTAACACGGTTATTTATCGGGCGGTATCGCTGACAAACCGACAGCCTGCCATCCTCAAAGTTTTACAGACAGAATATCCTACTCTAGAACAAATAACTCGCTTAAAACACGAATATCAGATCGCCGCGTATCTTGATGGCGAACACGCTGTCAAAGTCGATCGCCTAGAAACTCACCCGAATTGCTTGGTATTAGTCTTAGAAGATTTTGGAGGCATTTCCCTCAAACAGTGGATGGCAAAGGCCCAGAATGCTACAAGCAGCATTGATCCGGTGTTGGAAACTCAACCGCCAGAGTGCGGCCAAAGCGCAGCCGATCGCACAACTGTTACCGCAGCAGCAACCGCGCCTTACCAATTGCCGATCGACCAATTCTTAAACATCGCCATCCAATTAGCAAAAGGTTTAGTATTCCTGCATCAAAACAAAATTATTCATAAAGATATCAAGCCAGCCAATGTTATCATAAATTCCGAAACAAATAAAGTAAAAATCGCTGATTTCAGCATTGCTTCGCGGTTGAATAAAGAAACCCCGCAATTAAAAAATCCCGATCGCCTAGAAGGAACTCTCGCCTATATGTCACCGGAACAAACCGGGCGGATGAATCGCGGGGTAGACTACCGCAGCGACTTCTACTCTCTAGGTGTCACCTTTTACGAATTGCTGACAGGAAAATTGCCATTTGACAGCAGCGATCCGCTGGAATTAGTCCACTGTCACATTGCCAAACAACCAATTCCTATTCAACAATTTAACCCGCAAACGCCCCAAGTTTTAGCAGAAATTGCCGAAAAACTCATGGCAAAAAATGCCGAAGATAGGTATCAAAGCGCCGCGGGGCTGCTAGCAGATTTAGAAAACTGCCAAAACCAAAATTTGAGCCAAGGTACAATTTCTCACTTTATTCTCGGACAACTGGACGCGATGAGTCAGTTGTTAATTCCGCAAAAACTTTACGGGCGAGAACCACAAATATTACAATTATTGCAAAGCTTCCAACGAGTCAGCAAAGGCAGAGGCGAAATAGTATTAGTCGGTGGCTATTCCGGTATTGGCAAATCAGCATTAGTACACGAAATTCTCCGCAACTTAACCAAGCAGCGCGGCTACTTAGTTTCGGGCAAATTTGACCAATTTAAGCGCAATGTTCCCTATGCTTGTTTCAATCAAGCCATGCGGAGTTTGGTGCAGCAAATATTGACCGAAAGCCAAGCTCAGATTGAGTTGTGGCGGGAAAAATTGCTGGGTGTCTTGGATGTTAATGCTCGAATTGCGATCGAAGCCATCCCCGAATTAGAGTTAATTTTAGGCCCGCAACCAGACGTACCAGAACTCAGTCCCATAGAATCTCAAAACCGCTACAACCGAGTGATGCAGCAGTTCCTCCAAGCAATTGCCACAGCCGAACATCCCTTAGTAATGTTTCTCGATGACTGCCAGTGGATAGATGCTGCAACAGTCAAAATGTACGAACAAAATTGCCTCCAAAAAATCCCTTACTTACTGGTGATTGTTGCTTATCGGGATAACGAAGTCAGCCCCACACATCCATTTATGCTGGCCAACGAGGCAATTCGGGCAGCGGGAGTTCCGATGACAGCTATTACTTTAGAACCGTTAGCAATTAACCTCGCTACTCAATTAGTGGCTGAAACTTTGAACTGTGCTGCTGAAAAAGCACTACCCCTGGCAAATTTGCTCGTGAAAAAAACTGACAGCAATCCATTTTTTTTCAAACAAATGCTGAAGTATTTTCACCACAAAAGCTGGTTGAGATTTGACCCGCAGGCTGCTGAGTGGCAGTGGGATATTAAATATATTGAACGCCAGGATATTTCGGAAAACGTTGTTGATTTGATGGTGGAAAAGATTCAAACTTTGTCAACTGCAACCCAGCGCATTTTGCAATTAGCTGCTTGTATCGACAATCAGTTTAGTTTGGATGTGCTGTCGGTGGCTAGCGGACAATCTTGGACGGAAACAGCGCAGGATTTGTGGGAAGCGTTGCAGGTGGGGTTGATTTTACCTGTAGACAATAGCTATCGGATACCGCAAGTATTTGAGGCCCAAGAGTTGAATAAATTGGGCCAAACGCCCGGAAAGGTGCGCTACAAGTTTATGCACGATCGCGTTCAGCAAGCTGCTTATGCCATGATTTCTGACGAAGATAAAGCACCGGTGCATTTGAAGATCGGGCGTTTGTTATTACTATCGAGCAGCGAAGCCCAACGGCAAGAGCGAATTTTTGATATTGTAAATCATTTGAATTTTGGTTGCGGGTTAATTTGCGAGTTGAGTCAACAATATGAATTAGCCCAGTTAAACTTGCAGGCTGGCAAAACTGCGAAAGCTGCTTCTGCGTTTGAAACTGCGTTGACTTTTTTTCAGTGTGGCTGCAACATTTTGCCGACCCAAAGCTGGGAAGATAATTATGAGTTAACTTTGGGGCTGTATTTTGAACTCGGCGAAGCGGAATATTTGAACGGCAAAAATGATGAAGGTTTGGAAATTCTAGATGGGATTTTACCCCGAACTAGGACATTGTTAGAACGGTGTAAGATTAATGAATTGAAAATGATTTGTCTGCGGATGAAAAATGATTTACCTGCTGCTTATCAGTTGGGTATCGAAACCTTAAGTTCTTTGGGTATTGAGTTTGAAGCGTACCCGGATGATGATTTTTTAGCCAGGGAATTAGCCGAGACGAAGAGGATGATTGGCCCGTCGATCGCAGATTTAGCCAATTTACCGACACTCACCGATCCGCTGCAACTCTTCGCACACCGGATTTTGAAAGAAATTTTCCCGATCGCTTTTTTGACAAATTCCAACGCTCACTTCTTGTGCGCGATGAAGTTGGTGCAGGCGACAGTCGAACATGGCAACTGCCGGATTTCCGCCTTTGGCTACATTTTGTATGCCTTTACTTTGATTGTTAAATATGGCGAAGTTGAGGATAGTCGTGCAGCAGGAGAACTGTCTCTCGATTTGTACGAACGCTGGGATGCTAAAGAGTTAGGCGCTTATATTTTGCAGATGTGGGGGGCTTTTACTTTGCACCACATTAAATATATTGATGAGTGCAAGATTTTTATCATCAAAGCTTTTAATAGCGGTTTGCAGACAGGTGCTTATCAGTGGTCGGGATATGCTGCGGTTAATTGTCTTTGGCTGAGCTTTTTCGGGAATGAATCGCTGCTAAAAACCGTCGCAGTTGTCGAGGAATTTATTTCGGTTTTGGAAAAAATAGACCGGAATATGCTAGCATATTTTTTGCTAAATAAATCGGCTATTTATCGACTTACTTGTCCTGCCGAAAGTCCAGAAAATCCGCCAAATTTCATCGACGAACAATCGCTGTTAGAATTTGCTGAAGCCTCGGCAGATTTCACCACTGCTTTTATGGTTTATCTCTACAAGCTAACGGCGGCTAATTGGTTTGGCGAGGTCGATCGGGCATTAGAATATGCCAATATAGGTGTTAAATTTTTGGCTGCTGTTGGCGGGACTTTTCTGGGTCCGGTTTTTCGCTTCCACCGGGCTGTAGCCCTTGCTGCTGCTTGTACAAATGCCAGCGAGGACGATCGCCAACTATACCTAGAACAGTTTAACATTTGCCTGGAAGAACTTCGAGAGTTTGCGAAAAACTGCCCTGCAAATTATCAGCACAAATATTTAGCCATCCGGGCGGAAGCGGCGCGGTTGTCGGCACAAAACTATGAAGCGTCAGAATGCTACGATTGTGCGATCGCCCTGGCGATGGAAAACGGCTTCATTCAAGATGCCGCGCTGGTTAACGAATTAGCTGGCAGATTTTATTTATCCCAAAATCGGCTAATTTTTGTCAAGAATTACTTCAGCAATGCCAGAGTTTGCTATCTCCAGTGGGGCGCAACAGCGAAAGTCCGCCAACTCGAACAATACTATGGCAATTTATTTCCTGAATCTGTAGATTTGCGGATTGCTGCAACCGTAACTGCGAGTACATCTAGTCATGCTAATATCTTGGATTTAGCAACTGTAATCAAAGCATCTGGGGCAATTTATAGTGAAATTGTTTTAGAAAATTTGTTAAAAAAACTGCTGTACATTATCTTAGAAAATGCTGGCGCAGAGAAAGGCTGCATTATTTTAGAACGAGACGGGCAACTGTTTGTTGAACTGTCCGATACTATCGACCGCGACTCAGCAATATTGCCAGAGTCAATGCTTCTGGAAAATAGTTCAGATATTCCTATTTCTATAGTCAAGTACGTTGGGATAACTCAGCAACCGCTGGTGTTGAGCGATGCTGCTAAGGAAACTATTTACAAATCAGATGTTTACCTTCAAAATTGCCAACCAAAATCAATTTTATGCGCGCCAATTTTGTATCAAACCAAGTTGATTGGGATTGTGTATTTAGAGAATAATCGGGCAACAGGAGCATTTACGCGCGATCGCCTGGAACTGTTGCAGCTATTAACGGCACAAGCGGCGATCGCCATTGAAAACGCCCGTCTCTACGCCCAGGAAAAACAGAAATCCCGCGAGTTGGCTGAATCTCTCAAAACCCTGCAACAGTTCCAACTCGAACTTATCCAAAAAGAATACGAGTACCGCAGCATATTTGAGACAGTAGCAGACGGACTTTCGCTGGTAGATTTGCAGACGGGTAAAGTCGTCGCAGCTAACCCCGCAGTCTCTCAAATTTTTGGCTATTCTCAGGAAGAGTTTTTGCAGTTAAATCCGCCCGACTATATTATGCCAGAGTATCTGCCTGTATTCGCCGAGTTCCAACAAACTGTCAGCAGAGGCGAAGAATTTAACTGTCAAGCTGTCATACAGAGAAAAGACGGTACGCTGTGCGATCTTGAGATAAAATCAAACTTTTTCGAGTATGGTGGCCAACCCCACGCCCTGGTAATTAATCGCGATATTAGCGATCGCAAGCGCGCCGAAACTGCCCTGCAAACATCAGAAGTTCAATTGAGAGAAAAAGCTGAAGATTTAGAAGCAATACTCGTTCAACTCCAACAAACTCAAGCGCAATTAGTTCAAACAGAAAAAATCTCGCAACTCGGACAACTGGTAGCAGGAGTAGCCCACGAAGTGAACAATCCCGTCAGCTTTATTTCTGGTAACTTGCATCATGCCAAAGACTATATTAGCGACTTGATAAATTTAGTTCAGGTTTATCAAGACAACTTTCCCGAACCCGGGCCACAAGTTTTAGATGAAATAGAAGCGATTGAATTAGAATATTTAGTAGAAGATTTGCCGAAGCTGATTGACTCGATGAGATTGGGAACGGATCGCATCCACGACATCATGCAATCTTTGCGAAATTACTCGCGAACCGACGGGATTGAGAAAAAACCAGTAAATATTCACGAAGGAATTGATACCACATTAATGATTTTATCGCACCGACTGAAAGCGTCGAGCGATCGACCGGCGATTAAAGTCATCAAAAATTACGGGGAATTGCCTAAAGTAGAATGCTATCCGGGGCAACTGAATCAGGTATTTATGAATTTGATAGCTAACGCGATCGATGCTTTGGAAGAATCTAATTTTGGTAAAACCTACAAACAGATAGAAAGTAACCCCAATGCGATTACAATTTCCACCTCTGTTGCCACCAGCAGTGGAAAACTGACAAATCGTCTAGTAAAAATTCTGATAGCTGACAATGGAATCGGAATGTCAAAACATATCAAAGAAAAATTGTTTTCGCCATTTTTTACGACGAAAGCAGAAGGCAAAGGAACCGGATTGGGACTGCCAATTTGCCACGATATAGTCACCAAAAAACACGGGGGAAGTTTAGAATGTCTTTCATTGCCGGGAAGGGGAACAGAATTTGCGATCGCCATTCCGGTGTACAGCATTTTTATCAATGAGAATTAGCGAGCAAATATAGCGGTTCGATCGCGTTGTGAAGTATGCCCTGTTTGGCCGCTTCGCTCCGCTCAACAGTCAACAATCAACAGCCAACAGTCAACAATTCCCCAGGAGTGCAACCGGAATTGATATGATGTGCGCGGTGAACGCCCTAGAAGATACTGTAGATTGTTTACTCACAAAATTCTCGCAATGTTGGAATTAAATACTGTGTCAAAGTAAAGGCATCTACTCCTAATTCCGTCCGTTCTTTTGCTGCGGCGATTCCGGATCGAGCGTGCCACCAAACTGCTGTTGCTGCAACTGATTGCGGGGGAGAATTGCGGGCGATCCTCTTCGAGGGCTTCGCTAACGCGCTGGCTAACAGTCCCCCCAACAAGCCTGTCAGAACGTCGCCGCTGCCGCCTCTGGCGAGGGCTGGGGTGCTTTCGGGATTGAGGTAGGTGATGGTAGCATCGCCCTCATCCTGCCAACTTATGCAAACCCTGGCTCCTTTGAGCAATACTGCTGCACCGCAAAGCTGAGCTGCTGCTTGAGTTGCGGCAATTCGATCGCCGCCCGCAAAGCCTGCTAATTCCGGAAACAAACGCTTGAATTCGCCCGGATGAGGGGTAATAATTGTCAGTGCTCGGCGTTCCGCCAAAATCGGGACTGTACCGAGTTGAGCGAGGATATTTAAACCGTCGGCATCTAAAACCAAAGGTCGATCGCACTCCAGTAAAGATTCTACAGCTATGGCGGCTTCCAATGTCAGACCTGGCCCTGCCGCGATCGCATCGTAACCCCTCAAATCAATTGCTACCGGCAACTCCTTAATTGCACCGCTTTGGGTTTCGGGACATCCGATAACTAAAGCCTCTGGCAAATGACTGCCCAACATCGGTTTGATCGACTCAGGAACGGCAATTGACAGCATTCCCACACCGCTTGCTCTTGCTCCCAATGCTGCCAAAATTGCGGCTCCGCTGTAGCGGCGAGAACCTGCAATAATTAGTAAGTTACCGTTGGTGTATTTGTGCGAAATTAGCGATCGGGGCAAAGGCAAATGCTCGATCGCAGATTGTTTGGTAATGCGTTGTATTGCTGGGAAATCGCCCAATATCGCTGCAATATCTGCTGCTGGAATATCAAAATCAATTAATTCCGACGTACCGATATATTCTAATGCTCGGTCTTGCAGAAATGCCATTTTCCACAAACCCAAACACAATGTATGTTTTGCCCGGATTGCCGTCCCCAAAACTGCTCCTGTATCTGTATGAATTCCCGAAGGAATGTCAATACTAAAAATCGGTATATTTAAATTATTTATTTCGTCAATTGCGGCGGCTGTGGGGTTAGTAATTTCTCGTACTAATCCAAACCCAAACAAACCATCTACGAGCAAATCGCAATTCGTCAGTCTGGCAACTTTTTCAACAAATGGAATATTTAAAGAACGCGCGTAAGCAGCGTGATTTTGGGTGAGTTCTTTCTGTTTAGAAAACGGACAGTAAATAACTATCTGGAACCCTAGAAAGTGCAGTTCGCGGGCCACAACCAAAGCATCGCCCCCGTTGTGTCCCGGCCCAACCAACACCCCGATAACTGGCAATTGAGAATTAACAATATCTTCCTTTTCTGAACTCTGCCTTTTTTTTTCTGTCTTCTGACTTCTGACTTCTGACTTCAAAAGCTGCTGAATGCGTTTAACAATCAGCAGCGCGACTTTTTCCATTAAAGCTGCTACGGGCATTCCCGCTGCAAAGATTCTGGTTTCTATTTGCCGCATTTGGTCGGCGGTGACAACAAATTTTTGAACAGTCATAATTAGTGCTAAAATTTCAGCTAACAGCAGCAGTCGCAGGTTGTAGTATTTTTGTGGTACAATGAATAGACGCATCCTCACAAGCCTGTAAGCGAGCAGGCTTGCTGGCGAAGCGAGAATTATGGGAAATGTCTAATTAGCTCGATCGAACAAAGTAAGATTAACAATAGCAATTTCTCTCCGAATCATGAACAAAATTGTTGTAGGCCTCTCCGGCGGGGTCGATAGTTCCGCAGCCGCCGCAATTTTACACCATCAAGGATATGAAGTGGTGGGTTTAACGCTGTGGCTGATGAAAGGCAAAGGTCAGTGCTGCTCTGAGGGAATGGTCGATGCCGCTAAAATTTGCGAAGATTTGGGCGTTCCCCACCACATTGTGGACAGCCGCGAGGTCTTTCAAGCAAGTATTGTCGATTATCTAGTGGAGGGTTACAGCGCCGGAATTACGCCTCTGCCTTGTTCGCAGTGCAATAAAACTGTGAAGTTTGGGCCGATGCTGCGCTATGCTCGCGAAGAACTCGGAATAGAAAAGATTGCCACAGGACACTACGCCCGTATTGCTTATGATAGCGATACGGGGCGCTATCAGTTGCTGCGGGCGATCGACCCTGCCAAAGACCAGTCTTATTTTTTGTACGATTTAACACAAGATTTACTTGCCGGTACGCAGTTTCCTTTGGGGGAAATTACCAAGACAGAAACTCGCTCAATTGCGGCGAAATTTGGCTTGAGCACTGCGGAAAAGCCGGAAAGTCAGGATTTGTGCTTGGTGGAAAGTAACGGCTCGATGCGGGCTTTTCTGGACAAATACATTGCGCCGCAAAAAGGTGACATTGTTGACAAGTCAGGTCGGGTGCTCGGACAGCACGACGGGGTGCATCACTACACCATCGGCCAGCGGAAAGGCCTCGGCATTGGTGCACCGGCACCGCTTTATGTGATTGAACTCGATGCTCCTGGCAATCGGGTAATTGTGGGCGATCGCCAGTTGGCAGTAGAATCTGAGTGTAGCGTCCAGAAAGTAAATTGGGTTTCTGTAGCCGCACCGACTGCTCCGATTCGGGCTTCGGTACAAATTCGCTATCGATCGTACCCTGTCCCCGCTACAATTATTCCTGTAGAAACTTCCCAAACCGAAGCAAAAGCCGGCGGTACAAGAGTCAAAGTGATTTTTGACGAACCGCAGTTGAGCATTACCCCCGGACAAGCCGCTGTTTGGTATGACAAAGACGTGCTCTTAGGCGGCGGCATCATCGAAAAATAGTCATTAGTTAGGGCTTGTTGAAAAAGTCTTTTCGTTAAGGCCTTGAGTCAGGAGTCAGGAGTCAGAAGTCAGAATTAGAGGAGGTAGGAATAGTCAGGAATCTAGGAAAGTGATTGACTTTTGATGGTTTCAAAGCTTATTTTGCTCGTTACCAGGCAGAGCCTGGTAATGCAGATAGGCGAGGCTCTGCCTCCTTCTTTCTTGCAACTTACAGGAGAGAAGACTGTAGGAGGTATTTAATACCAAATTCATAAAATAGCGCTACATATCTACCCCCCCGCGATTTCGGGGGGGAGTCAAACTTTCGATAGTAGCATAACTTGATGAAATTGGTATTATAAAACTTCATTCAGTTTGTAAGCAGGGATAAGCGATTGTGGTATCATGTAATCAGGATGTTAAAAATAAAACTATCAAACTACGCTAAAACAATAATAAGTTAGACAACCGCATGGGGAGGCGTCCAAGCCTTCTGGCATTGCCACATCCGGCATGACAGACAGAAAGTGGTTTAATTATAGTTGACTACTCCCCACAATCGCCGAGCTGAAAGAAGGAGGTTCAGAATGCAGCTAACAGAACGTCACATCATCAAATCTACCGAATACCGTTTTGCTCAGATTGACGAACTAGCTTTCAAATCGAAGCATCTTTACAATGCAGCCAATTATGTCATCCGTCAAAGCTTTGTGTATGGATGGGGCTACATCAATTACAACGAAATGAATCGTTTGATGAAATCTCACGAAGCTTACAAGGCAATGCCCGCCAAAGTAAGCCAGCAAATCTTGATGTTGTTAGATAAAAACTGGAAATCATTTTTTGAAGCTCTCAAAGCTTACAAAAAAGATGCCTCTAAATTTACGGGTCGTCCAAAACTACCTAAGTACAAAGATAAAGTAAAAGGTCGAAACATCCTGGTTTATACAATGCAAGCGATTAGCCGCAGGCAGTTGAAAAGTGGAATTATTAAACTGTCAGGTACTGAGATTTTAATCAAAACCAAAGTAAATCCCGAACGAATTTGTCAAGTTAGATTGGTTCCCAAATGCGATGCTTATGTAATTGAGGTCATTTACGATGAACCGGAGTCCACCGCTATCCGTAACAACTTCGTAGCTAGTATTGATTTGGGACTGGACAATTTAGCGGCGCTAACTTCAAATCAACCGGGATTTATCCCTCTTTTGGTTAACGGGCGACCATTAAAGTCAATTAACCAGTTCTACAACAAACGTAAGGCCCAATTGCAGTCTCAATTAAAAGGAAATAGCCAGACATCATCACGGATTCAACGCTTGACCCGGTGTCGCCACCAAAAAGTAGATAATTACTTGCATCACACCAGCCGATTAATCGTCGATATTTTGACGGCGCATCAAATTGGGACGCTAGTAATTGGCAAAAATGCACAGTGGAAAACCGGAATTGACTTTTCCAAACGCACTAATCAAAACTTTGTCAATATTCCTCACGCTAGACTAATTGAGATGTTGGAATACAAAACTCGATTGGTGGCAATTAAAGTGATAGTTCAAGAAGAGTCTTACACCTCTAAGTCGAGCTTTTTGAACCTAGATCCAATTCCTGTTTACGGACATATTGATGCGTCGAATGTCATATTTAGTGGCAGGCGAATCAAAAGAGGATTGTACAGAACATCAATCGGTCAATTAATTAATTCCGATGTTAATGGTTCTTATAACATCCTCAGAAAAGCAATCCCAAATGCTTTTAGCACTCTTGATAGAGAGCTGCGTACTTGGGCCGAGGCGGGTTAATCCGCTCAAAGTAAAAGCGAAGGGGGAGGGACTCGAAGCCTCTCATGTCTATAAATGACTATACTTTTACCAGCTATAAGTTATTAAGTTTTCGATTCTTAGTTAGAAGTCGGACATCTCCCATAATGATTGTGGAACAGGCATCGGGCCTGTTCAAAACCTGCTTTTTAGAAGATGTCTATTAGTTTTTGGTAACGACACAGCAGTTACGATACCGCAGCAGCTAAAAACTAATGACCGATGACTAATGACTAATGACTAACTTTCTTTTCCAAGCGCAACACATTTCCCCTAGCATTGCTGCGGTAAACCCAAGTTTGGCGGCCGTCAGAAACCGCAACCCGCCAACCTTCCACAATCATTTGACCGCAAATTTCATCGGCTTTCGCCAGCCCCAAACAACTATTCGGCCAACTTTGGCGGCTCGATTCAGTTACTTTCAACTTGTCAGCAGCAATCCGAGTTTGGCGCGACAAATCTTTGATAACCGCTGCTGCTACGGTTGCAGGGAATTGGTTCGGGGGATTTTGGCGCGTACTCTCTGCCAAATTCCCCGCAGAGGAAATTGCAGTATTGAGTGCCAATCCAGAATAGCTAATTTTTTGAGACACCGCCGTTGACTGCTGTTGACTTTCCCACCAAGCGAGGGAATCTTTGAGAACACCGGCGTTAGCCTCCGCAGTCTGCACGAAGGCTGGATACATTTCCCCAGCCAGCATTCCTGTCAGCACTAAAGCCAAGATGAAAAGATGCGGCTGCTTTCGAGCTCGGTTGTGATTGTTTTGAGAGTTGTTTTCGGAGATTCGTTTCATCATACGCCCTCTGCCTCACTTTACACAATGCGCGATCGCTCTTTTTACTTTTAGTTTACTGGTATTGAAAAAAAATTAGGGCTAAGTAAATATTCTGAAAACAATCGGATTGCGATCGAGAATCTCAGTATAAATGACTATATCTGTCGTGCCAACACTGCTAAAAGTGTTTCAAACTCAGGGAGGCGAGCTGAGCTAGCGATATTCGGGAGCCTCTGAGGAATCCGTTTGAGCGTGCCTCCACGAAAAGCGAGTTTTATAACTTGCGAGCTCTTGCGCCATCGCCAAGCGAGAAAAACACTTTTTGCGGCGCCCCAGATGCTGCCCGATATTCAACGGATGCCCCACAATCTGTTACAACAGAATCCGAAGGCATTTCCAATTAACTGAGTTACCGCTGATTAATTGTAGCGCTCTGGTTTGAAAGTGCGATCGAAGCATCAATTTGAGATTTTAGATTTACCCCAAAGATGAATCTGGGAGCAAGCACCCGAGTCTAAGCTTTTGAACTCTCCACGAGGGCCCTGCGGCAACCTATATCCGTTTTTGGGAGGGAGCAAAAAAAGAAGCGATCGCTACTTTTTTAGTACAATATTGTTGAAATGAATTAATTATGAACAAAAAATCCCTCGGAATCCATTTAATGAATCGGCTGAGCTATCCTCAAAAATTCACCTTAATCGGTTTTCTCTTTGCCATGCCCTTAACCTTGGTCATGTACCTGCTAATTTCCGAAATTAACAGCAGGGTAGATTTTGCCCAAAAAGAAATCTACGGCAATCAATATCTGCGCCCGCTGCGACAGTTGAGGGAATACATACCGAAACTTCAACTGTTAAACAATCATGATTTAAATCCCAATTTAAGCAATTCCGATCCCAGGAAAGTTTTAGAAGCTAAGATAGAGTCAAGTTTTCAATCTCTAGCAAATATCGACCTCCAATTAAGCACCACTTTAATGGTCAGCAAAAAGTTTGATAAAATTTATCAAGACTGGCAAAATTTTAAACTGCGCCGCAGACAGTGGAGCATAGAAACTTACGATTTTGTATATCAACGTTTAGCTGCCGACATTAATAAATTGAGCCTGCGCGTCGGCGATACTTCCAATCTAATATTAGACCCAGATTTAGATACCTATTATTTGATGGATGCTACTTTGCTGAAACTTCCCGAAATGCAAAAAATATTGTCAGAGATTAGGCTGATTTCTCAAACAAGAAGCGCGCGTTCCTATGCCACACCTGCTGAAAGAGCGCAAATCATTACTTTGGCGGGCAAATTGAGAGAACTCAATCAGGATTTAGCAATCAATATGGAGGTAGGATTTAGCAATAATCCTCATGGGAATTTGCGGCCGAAATTAAGCGAGCCTTTGAGAAATTTTAACTCGGCAGTAGAACAGCTAACTGGGCAACTAGATAAACTGATTTATCCTACAGCGGTGGTCGAATATCCGGCCTATTTAGATGGCAGCGATCGAGTTCTGACTTCGAGTTTTCAACTGTGGGACAAAAGTGTCGATCAATTAGATTTTTTAGTGCAAAAGCGGATTTATAGCTTTGTTGCAAAAAAACGCGTAATTGCTATTTTCGTGTCGATTATTTTAGCGATAGTAATTTATTTATTTGTATCTTTTTACACGGCTGTTATGCAAACTGTATTTGTGCTGGACGAAGCTTCAAAAAAGATGGCTAGCGGCAATTTTAACCACAAAATTAGTTTGGATAATAGAGATGAACTAGGTCAAGTAGTGGGTTCGTTTAACAAAATTGCTGACGCTTTAATTCATGCTAACCAAGAAATTACTGTTCTCAACGATCGCCTAAAAGCTGAAAATATGCGGATGAGCGCCGAACTCGATGTCACTCGCAAGATTCAGCAAATGCTGCTGCCGAAAGATTTAGAACTGAAGGAAGTTATCGGCTTGGATATTGCGGGATTTATGGAAGCTGCTGAGGAAGTAGGCGGCGACTATTACGATGTGCTCCAGCATGAAGGTAGAGTTAAAATTGGCATTGGCGATGTCACGGGACACGGATTGGAGAGCGGGGTTTTAATGATTATGGTTCAAACGGCAGTCCGAACTTTACTCGCCTACAACGAACCCGATCCGGTGAGATTTTTAACTGCTATTAACAGTGCAATTTATGATAATGTACAGCGGATGAAGTGCGATAAAAATGCTAGCCTTGCTTTGCTAGACTATCAGAATGGGATACTGAAGTTGAGCGGACAGCACGAAGAAATGATTTTAGTGCGGTGTAACGGTGCTGTTGAGCGGTTTGATACGATCGATTTGGGTTTCCCGATCGGGCTGGATGCAGATATTGCTGAATTTGTTGCTGAAACCGTTGTGCATCTGTATTCAGGAGATGTGGTAGTGCTGTACACTGATGGGATTACGGAATCTGAAAATATGGATAAAGTGCTTTACGGTTTAGAGCGGTTAATTGAGGTAATACAGATTAATTGGCGAGAAACCGCTAGTGAAATCAGGCAGGCTGTAATCAAGGACGTGCGATCGCACATCGGCAAACAAAAAGTTTTTGATGACATCACATTGCTGGTACTAAAACAAAAATAAGTAATTGGGAATTGGCCCGCGCAGGGAATTGGCCCGCGCAGGGAATTGGTAGCAACTCGCCAACAGTCAACAGTCAACAGCCAGTAGGGGCGGTGCCTGTGAGTGCCCGCCCTCTTAGCCAACAGTCAACAGTCAACCAACAAATAACAAATAACAAATAACAATAAATAATATGATTCAGACTTTCGGCGATTTCATCGAGGAAGAGCCCAGCCAAGAATACTTAATAATTGGATTTTCGCCTAGTTCTATTCCCCTGAAGCAGCGGTGGCGGAACAACGGTTTGTCGGCGGATTTTCTGGGTGACTACTTGACGAGTTTTTTTCCGGGAAACAAAGACGACCCATCGACAATTGACCGACAAGTAGAAATTAAAAGCGCTGTCAGCTACATTGCTAACGAGTTATTAGAGAATGCGATGAAGTTTAATGATGAAACTTCCGATTACCCGATCGACATTAAACTGCAACTAGAGAACTCCCGAGTGATTTTCTCAGTTGCTAACAGCATCCCTCCACAAACTGTGAGCGAGTTTCAGGCTTACATTCAGCAGTTGCTGGCTTTTGAGCCAAGCGAGCTTTACATTCAGCAGTTGGAAAAAAATGCTGTTGACGACAACTGTACTCATTCTAGATTGGGCTTGCTGACCATGCTCAACGATTATGGTGCCAAAATAGGCTGGAAGTTCCAGACCGTACAAACACACCCGGAAGTAATTTCGGTTACAACTATGGTGCAATTAACAGTATAGCTCTGGCGCGGCGATCGATAATATCTTAGGGACTTTTTATGATCAGGGAAATTAAGACAGAAGATTACCGGATCTGTTACGATCCAGCAACGGCAACCGTGAGTTTTGTTGGCTCTCTCAGGCTGAGCGGGCCTGCGGAGTACGCCCCGATAACAGAGTTGCTGAGCGAGGTTGCACAGGGGGAACTGACAAAAATTACCCTCAATTTGCAGCAGTTAGAATTTTTGAACAGTTCTGGCATCAATATGCTGTCAAAGTTCATTATCGAGGTTCGCAAAAAAGCTCGGGTGCAAATGGCGGTACAAGGCTCTCAACGCATAGCTTGGCAAGGTAAATCTTTGAAGAATTTCCAGCGCCTGATGCCGAGTTTGCAGTTGGAATTATTAGTATAAATATACGATGACTTTTATGGTGCAGGCTGTTGAACATTTTTCTGTTAGTCGAGGCGCAGATTCTCGGATTATGGTGGAAAAACAACTCTCTAGAGAACAGCTACTTTTAGAAATAGACAGATTGCGCCAGCAAGTGGAAGACTTGAAGGAAGAAAAAGCGGATCTAGAAATATTGCTGGAAACTACTGCTGAACATTCCGATACTATTGAAACCCAGTTGCGCTATCGGGCATTGGAGGCGGTGCGGGAAGGCGAAATCAAGCTGGCTCAATTTTTGGAAGCGATTCCGGTAGGTGTGGCGGTTCTCGACTCTCAAGGCAAACCTTACTACATCAATCACGCCGGACAGCAGTTACTCGGCCAAGGGGTTTTGCCGTTAAATGCAGTTGAGAATTTGTCAGAAACTTATCAAATTTATATAGAGGGAACTGATACTATTTATCCTGCTGAGAAATTGCCGCTTGTCCGAGCTTTGAGGGGCGAAAGTGCGAGGGTTGACGATATAGAAATTCATCAATCTGAGCGCAAAATTCCCCTAGAGATTTGGGGAAGACCAATTTTTGATGAGCGTGGAAAAGTTGCTTTTGCGATCGCAGTTTTTCAAGAAATCGCCGAACGTAAACAAGCTGAAGAAGACCGTCATAAATTTATCAAAAAACTCTTTGAACTCAATAATGTTTTGGAGAAGTCCCTCGATGCCGAATCAGAAACAACTGATGCCTACGGGCGATTTGTGCCACATCAATTTCTGAATTTATTGGGATACGAAAGTATTATTGATGTCAATTTAGGCGACCAAGTGCAGCAGGAAATGTCGGTGATGTTTGCCGATATCCGGGACTTCACGAAGCTTTCGGAAACTATGACGCCGCAAGAAAATTTTAATTTTATCAATGCTTACCTGTCGCGGATGGAGCCGGCTATTACTAGCAATAACGGATTTATTGACAAATACATCGGCGATGCAATTATGGCTTTGTTTAGCGACTTTGCAGATGATGCAGTGAAATCGGGTATTGCGATGCTAAACATTCTGACTGATTACAACGAACGCCGTCAAAGTGTCGGCTACATCCCGATTAAAATTGGCATTGGTATCAATTCGGGTTCTTTGATGCTGGGGACTGTGGGCGGCAAAAACCGAATGGACAGCACTGTGATTAGCGATGCTGTTAATTTGGCATCTCGGATTGAAGGATTGACTAAAGATTACGGCGTATCTCTGTTAATTTCTCAGGAAACTTTGGAAAGGTTGCGAAATCCGGCTGATTATGCTATTCGGATTGTGGATAAAGTACAGGTTAAAGGAAAATCTCAATATGTCACAGTCTATGAGGTATTTGATGCCGATCCTGCGGAAATTTTGTCTGCAAAGCTAGCAAATCTGGCTGTATATACTGAAGCGATGTTGTTGTGCGATCGCAAAGAGTTCCGAGAAGCGGGAAAATTGTTTGAAGAGTGTTTGCGGACAAATCCGAGCGATCTGGTAGCTCGCATTTACCTGAAACGCTGTCGGGATTGGCGATCGCTCCTCAAGGGAATTTAGTCATTAGTTATTGGTTATTGGTTATTGGTTATTGGTTATTGGTTATTGGTTACTTGCTACGAATTCCCACTTTCCAATTCTCAATTCTAATAACAAATAACAACTAACAACTAACAGTCAACAGTCAACAGCCAACAGTTAACAGTCAACAGTCAACAGTCAACAGGTAGGGGCGGTGCCAAGAGTGCGGGCCCTCTCAGTCATCTGGAAGTGCAAATGCGCGAGGTTCTGGCTCTATTTGAATTTACCTGTCGTAAAGTTCAAGCAAAATGATATGATTGTAGTTTAAATTATTTCGCAAAATGACAATGGAAATTAACAAGCAACAGCCTAAAATATCTATAAAATCTTCACTAATTAAATTTATAGCTGTGTTTTGTCTGTGCTGCTTGTTAACTGCAAGCTGCGGTACGGGGACAACTCGATCGCCCAATTCGCCAAATTCGCCCAACAACGATCGCGTGACAATTGGCACAACCTTGAAACTGCGGACGATCGACCCTGCTGACGCTTACGAAATTATATCAGGACAACTGCTCCGCAATTTGGGCGACACTCTCTACACCTACAAGTCGGGAACTACTGAGTTAACTCCCGGCTTAGCCACAGCAATGCCAAAAGTTAGCAAAAACGGATTGACATATACAATTCCCTTGCGTCAAGGTGTAATTTTTCACGACGACACACCGTTTAACGCTGCAGCAATGGAGTTTTCCTTGCAGCGGTTTATCAAAAATGGGGGCCGTCCGGCTTTCTTGTTGGGCGATGCCATAGAATCGGTGAAAGCGACGGGCGAATACGAATTAACTTTTCAACTCAAAAAGCCTTTTGCTGCTTTTCCTTCCCTGCTGACATTTGCCGGTCTTTGTGCAATTTCTCCGAAAGCTTACGAGATTGGGGACGCTAAATTTAAACCCGATACGTTTGTGGGAACTGGCCCCTATAAACTGGCGAAGTACGGTAGCGATTCTCTGAAGTTTGACGCATTTGATAAGTATTGGGGGGAAAAACCTGTCAATCAAGGAATTGATTTGTTGCTGCTTTCTAGTTCGTCAAATTTGTTCAATACTTTTCGGACTGGTGCAGTCGATGTGGCTTATTTGTCTCTGGATGCAGACCAAGTTCGCAGCTTGGAGGAGAAAGCAAAAAAAGGAAAGTGGCAGGAAATCGCCGGGGAAAGCAGTACAGTTAGTTATATGACGCTGAATATCAAGTCTCCACCGCTCGACAAGTTAGAAGTCAGACAGGCGATCGCCGCGGCGATGGATCGCCCGCTGATTAACGATCGCGTACTGCGGGGACAAGCGCAGCCGCTGTACAGTCTGATTCCCACAACCTTCGACGTTAACAAGCCGGTGTTTCAAGAAATGTACGGTGACGCGAACACCGCAAAAGCCAAGGAATTGTTGACGAAAGCGGGATACTCGGCGGCCAATCCGTTGATTTTGCAAATTTGGTATCCTTCGGCTTCCACAAAACGAGCGTTAGTGGCGAGTACGATCGAGGCCCTAGCCAAACTGAAAATGGACGGGATAATGCAGGTAGAAGTTAACAGCGTTGAATCTCCTACTTTGTTCCAAAATATAGAGAAGGGGATTTATCCTGCGGTTTTGGTGGATTGGTACGCCGACTTTTTTGATGCTGACAATTACATTCAGCCGTTTTTGGATTGTGCGACGGGTTCGGCCGCCCGCGGGTGCGAAAAAGGTGCAAGTCAGGGGCAGGGTTCGTTTTATTATAATGATCGGGTAAATCAACTGATCGACCAGCAGCGCCAGGAACCAAACCCGCAAACCCGCAAAGCTTTGTTTGGCGAAATTCAGGACATACTAGCTAGAGATGTACCTTTCATCCCTCTTTGGCAGGATAAGGACTATACTTTTGCTCAGAACAATATCACTGGTGTCCGTCTAGAACCGACGCAATCCTTTCCCTTTTGGTTCCTGAAAAAGCAATAATTGTTTACAAGAATTTTGAGGAATTGAAATGTCAATAATTATATCATCTTTTGTGCATAACAGGGTGATGATTGTCACAGTTTATCGAAGAGACCGATCGCACAACCCTTTAGAAAAACGTGGGATATTATGAGATAGAGAGAGATATCGCCAAGGGTGAATATATGAAATTTGGAATTTTAACAACAACAACAGCGCTGCTGATTGCGATCGGTTTTGCTTCTGGAGTCAAAGCAGAAAACGTATCACAAGTCAAACAATTATTAGAAACTAAAAAATGTACCAAATGTGACTTGACAGGAGCGCAACTTGCTGGTGTCAATCTCAGCGGAGCAGATTTGAGGGGTGCGAATTTGAGGGGTGCGAATTTGAGCGGTGCCAATCTCAACGAAGCCAAGCTGAACGAAGCAAATCTGAAACAAGCTAAATTGCAAGGTGCGAGTTTAATTGCTGCGAGAATGCACGGGGTAAATTTGGAGGATGCAGATTTAACCAGGGCTAACCTGAGTTTGGCGGGTTTAGTAATTGCCAGTTTGAAAAATACCAACCTCACCAGCGCTAATTTAGTCGGCGCTGATTTAGAAAGTGCCGATTTGGCTGGCGCAAATCTGAGAAATGCTCGCCAGTCTGTAGCTAACTTAGCTAATGTCAGCCTCAGAGGCGGCAGTTTGTCGGGAATCGACGTACAGGGAGTTAACTTGCGGGATGCAAATTTGACCGGTGCTAATTTGACTGGTGCGAATTTGAACGGTTCCGACTTGACCGGTGCTAATTTAATGGATGCCAATATGGCGAATGTAGATTTGAAAAATGCCGCTTTGCCCTAGGACGATCGCCAATTGCTAAATCAGATGCTCGTTTTTAACAAGCTTAATATAATAATGTAGGGGCAATTTCAGAAATTGCCCCTACAGTTATAATTATAGGATTTATCTCGTTTCCTGTCGCCGCGCTTTTCTCTGACATCGTTTCCGGTTGCATAGGAATAATAAAATCGAGTCAACACTCAACAGTCAACAGTAGAACTGTTGCAAAAATCCAAAGCACCCCACCCCAACCCGGACCTTATTAAGGTTCGGGAGCAAGATTATTCTTGTTTCTCCCCGCGTCCGGGGGGACTTGCGGGGGGTAAATTTGACTTTTGCAAGAGGTCTAAGAGGTCTAGCCACCTGACGGTGCAACCGAAATTGATATGACATCTGCGATTGCTTCAAATTTTGATGTCGGATCAATCTTCCTCGTCAGCATCTTGGGCGAAGCGAATAATGTCATCATCGCCGAGGTATTCGCCATTCTGGATTTCAATCATCACCAGGGGAATCACGCCAGGGTTTTCCACGCGGTGAGCAGTATTCATGGGAACATAGGTTGACTGTTTCTGCATCAGAATCGTCTCTTTGTCATCGCAGATCACTTTAGCTGTACCGGAGACGACTACCCAATGTTCGCTGCGGTGATAGTGCATTTGCGTGCTGATGTGATGCCCCGGTTTGACTTCGATGCGATTTATCTTGTAACGATCGCCCGCGTCTATGACTGTAACTTTACCCCAAAACCGGGTTTGCGTGCGATCGTCCGTTTTTTCGATTGTGTCCGCTGTTTCCACCATGCTGTCGATCTCGCTAACGGTGTCTGTAAAAATATCTGTAGTTGAAAGTATATCAGAATGTAAGTGCGATCGAATAGCTGCAAGTTTCGCTAACGGCTCATTCATGAGTTTTTATCCCAGAATCCAGCTTTAAGAGATTAATCGCCATTCACGAGCATCCACAAACTGAGACAAATGCCCCACATTTGTGGTAGCAATCACCACCTCATTTCCTTGATTTGCTAATAATATAGCTTGAGCAGCCAGAATCACATCGCCATCAAGTGAATTGGGATCTGCCGTTGGCCTTCCCCTCAGTCGTGCATCGGCCCACAACTGAGCCGCTAAAAGCATTACTTCTGTGGAAATAGGAAGGTACTCAATCCCAGTTTTGAGTAAATCAAGTTGTCTAATACCTGCCACCTTACCCGCACGAATTAACTCGCGTCGCACTTCATAGTCAGCAAGTTCAGGCAGTATAGCTTTGTAGCCCCGCGACGGCAAAGAGTTCAGCCAAAATCTGCACTCCCGGCAAAGGGGTGTAGCTCTGGGATTTGTGATCATTCCCAGAGGGCCTGAATCCAAAATTACAAATCTCCTCATAATAATGATTCAGTTAAATAGAAACACCACCTTCATCTAAAGCCTTACTGAGAATTTCCCAGGTTTCTTTTTGCTCCTGTTCATCTCCTTCTTCGTCCCACGAGCGCAGCATTTCGCTCAAAGCTTTCTGCCTTGCTGCATCCACAACTGGATCGGGATTGTTCAAATCGTGCTTAACTTTTTCCCAAGCATCTACTGGTTCGGCTTTAATCATCACACTTTCGCGAAACAGGCGAATAATCTCAAGTAAATTCGGCCAGTATGCTTGAGGAATTTTATCAATCTCCAAAACGAGCCATTCCATAGACGCTTTGGGTGGTGAAACAGAGATAGCTGGCGGGAGTTCGCTTTCTTTCTCGGCTCCCGAAATAGCTGGGGAGGCTTCCGGGGATGAAACAGAGATAGCTGGCGGGAGTTCGCTTTCTTTAACTTGTTCGGACATAATTATCTCCTTGCTCTCAGTTACTCTTTAGTTTAACAAAATAGTCTATGTTGAAATTTGTTATACCAAGCATGAAAAAATATTGCTATAGCAACCGCCACATCGGGTGCGGACGTAAATAATCTCGTGAATAAAGCCTAGGCTTCTTGACGGATGAAAGGTTTGATTGCCGTAATTAAATCTCAACTGTAAACTCTCAACGCTCAACTTCTAAACAACACAAATTTTGGCTTGAGTGAACGTCCGAGTTGTTTCCTTAAATATTGTCGGTGCGTCGCTGTTATGAGATTTTCGTTTTTTTTCGGTACGATCGATCGCCACACACCCTACAAATACTCTTACATAAATTTGATAAATTGGTATTACTCGTGACAACTTAAACTTTACTGGATCGATCGCCACTCACGAGCATCGACAAACTGAGACAAATGCCCCACATTTGTGGTAGCAATCACCACCTCATTTCCTTGATTTGCTAATAATATAGCTTGAGCCGCCAGAATCACATCGCCATCAAGTGCATTGGGTTCTGCTGTCGGCCTTCCTCTCCTTCGTGCATCCGCCCACAACTGAGCAGCTAGAAGCATTACCTCCGTAGTCAAAGGACGGTATGGAATTTGCGATTTAAGTTCATCAAGTCGTCTAATACCTGCCGCCTTACCTGCACGAATTAATTCGCGCCTCACCTCATAGTCAGCAATTTCAGGGAGCATTACAATATAACCTTTAAGTGGCAAAGATTGCAGCCAGAGCTTACCCTCTTGATATAAAGGAGAGGCGGCTTTGGGATTTGTAACAATTCCTAAAGGCCCAGAATCTAACAATACTATTTTGCTCATGGACTATATATGCACCGGGTTTTCTTCTAGTGCCTTGCGGAGAACTTCAGCGGTTTCTGTTTGTTCCTGTTCATCTCCATCATCTACCCAAGACTGTAACAGCTTGCTCAGAGCTTCGTGCTGCTGTAAAAGATCGATAATTTCTGGTTTTTCGTTATCCTCATTTCCTTCCTTTAGCCCCGTTAGCATTAGTCTGGTCATAGCTTGATTTCTGCTGATACTGCTCTCCTTCGACACCTTAGTAAAATCTACGTTTTCGGGTGTCTCGGCGGGTTCCGAAAATCCGGGCTTAACTGTCACAGTTTCCACAAATAACCGCATCATTTTAAGCAAATTCGGCCAATATTCTCTCGGAGTTTGCTGAATTAGACTGAGAAACTCTACCATTTCGTTGCCAATGCGAGGTTCTGGCGCTGAAGTTGGTGTCTCTGGGTTTTCAGTGATTAAAGCTCGTTCAGACATACTTTTTTTCTCCTCAATCGGATTTATAGGAATTCGTAGGTCGATCGATATTCTGGATGGGAATTAGAGATTGGCGATCGAACTCGCCTCTACTTATATTGTAATGTAAACAAGAGGCGGGGGATGATTCATCCTGATTCTGGGATTTTTCTGAACCGCAGATGTCAGCGGATTAACACAGATGAACGCAGATAAATTTGATCTGCGTTCATCTGCGTTCATCTGCGGTTCAAAACAACCATTTCACTAAATTTCGAGGATATTACTTGCTCAACACACCCTCGGGAATTCCCAAAATATCCTCAATCCGAGGCATATCTTCCAAAGCAATCACTCGCCCTTCATCCTCAAAACCAGCAATTTGATCGAAATTCAAATACCGATACAAATCGCCAGCAAAAGGGTCGATTCTTTTCGCCACAATTTCCTGGTATTCTTGGACTGTGGGAATGCGACCTAGCAGCGAACAAACTGCCGCTAATTCCGCCGAACCGAGGTAAACTTGTGCATCTTTGCCCATCCGGTTGTTGAAGTTGCGAGTAGAAGTTGAAAACACCGTTGTCGCATCTTTAACCCGCGCTTGATTGCCCATACAAAGACTGCATCCCGGCATTTCCGTGCGCGCCCCCGCCGCTCCAAAAATACTGTAATAACCTTCGTCTTTCAGTTGCTGTTCGTCCATCCGAGTTGGCGGACAAATCCACAGGCGAGTTTTGACTTCTCCTGCACCTTCCAACACCTTCGCAGTGGCGCGGTAGTGACCGATATTTGTCATGCAGGAACCGACAAATACTTCGTCAACCCGATCGCCCGCAACCTCACTCAACAACTTAACATTATCCGGGTCGTTGGGTGCAGCCACGATCGGCTCTTTAATCTCGTTGAGATCAATTTCAATGATTTCAACATATTCCGCATCAGCATCCGCTTCCAGCAGCACCGGATTAGCCAGCCATTCCTCCATCTTCGCCACCCGACGCATCATCGTCCGCGCATCTTCATAACCCCGCGCAATCATGTTTTTCAGCAGCGCGATGTTAGAGCGAATGTACTCAGAAACAGTCTCCGGGCTCAATTTAATCGTGCATCCGGCGCAAGAACGCTCGGCCGAGGCATCGGTCAATTCAAAAGCCTGCTCGACCTTCAAATCGGGCAAACCTTCTATTTCCATAATCCGCCCCGAAAAGACATTTTTCTTATTCTGTTTGGAGACTGTCAACAAACCTTTTTGAATTGCTACATAGGGAATTGCATTCACCACATCCCGCAGCGTTACTCCAGGCTGCAATTCACCCTTGAAGCGCACTAAGACCGATTCCGGCATATCCAAAGGCATCACGCCCAAGGCGGCAGCAAATGCTACCAATCCCGAACCAGCAGGAAAGGAAATTCCCAAGGGAAAACGAGTGTGAGAATCGCCGCCGGTTCCCACTGTATCCGGCAATAACATCCGGTTCAGCCAGGAGTGAATAATGCCGTCTCCGGGACGCAAAGCTATGCCGGCGCGCTGTGCCATGAAATCGGGCAATTCGTGGTGAGTTTTGACATCAACAGGTTTCGGATAGGCGGCGGTGTGGCAGAAACTTTGAATTACCAAATCGGCGCTAAATCCCAAACAAGCCAGTTCTTTTAATTCGTCCCGAGTCATGGGCCCGGTGGTATCTTGGGAACCGACTGTGGTCATTAACGGTTCGCAAGATGTGCCGGGACGCACGCCTGTTAAACCGCAGGCTTTCCCTACCATTTTTTGGGCTAAGGTGAAGCCTTTACCTGTGTCGGCGGGAATTGTTGGACGGGTGAAAATCGGGCTAATTCCTAGTCCTAAAGCTTCGCGAGTTTTGTCGGTTAAGGTGCGTCCAATTAATAGGGGAATGCGGCCGCCGGCGCGAACTTCGTCTATGATTGTGTCGGGTTTGAGGGTGAAGGTGGAGATGATTTCTCCGGCTTCGTTGGTGATTTCTCCTTTGTAGGGATGGATGGTAATCACCATTCCGGTTTCCATTTTGGCGACATCGCATTCGATCGGCAGTGCGCCGGAATCTTCAGCGGTATTGAAGAAAATCGGGGCGATCGCACTTCCTAGAATATATCCGCCGTTGCGCTTGTTTGGAACAAAGGGAATATCGTTACCAATGTGCCACAGCACTGAGTTAATCGCTGATTTTCGCGAGGAACCGGTGCCGACAACATCGCCGACGTAGGCGACGGGATGGCCTTTTTCTTTCAATTGGGCGATCGTTTCCAAGGCCCCCGGCATCTTGCTCTCCAGCATCGCCAAAGCGTGCAGGGGAATGTCGGGCCGCGTGGTAGCCTGGGGTGCCGGAGACAAGTCGTCGGTATTCGTTTCTCCGGGTACTTTGAAGACTGTAACGGTAATGGCTTCGGCTAGTTGAGGGCGGCCGGTGAACCACTCGGCAGCAGCCCAAGAATCTATTACTTGCTTGGCGTAAGGATTGGTATCCGACAGGGCGAGAATGTCGTGGAAAGCGTCGAATACCAGCAGGGTTTTGCTCAAGGCCCGGGCTGCGGTGGCGGGAATGGCGACTTCGGCACTAGGATGGAGTAAATCGATTAAAGATTGGACGTTGTAACCGCCCATCATTGTCCCCAGCAAATAAACTGCCCATTTGGGAGTAATTAGGGGGCTGTGGATTTCGCCTTTGGCGATGCCGGTCAGAAAACCTGCTTTGACGTAGGCGGCACTGTCTACGCCTGGGGGCACGCGATCGCGCAATAATTCGATTAAGGCTTCTTCTTCTCCCGGTGGCGGATTTTTCAGCAATTCGCAGAGTTCTGAGGTTTCCTGGGCGTCTAGGGGCAGCGGTGGAATTCCCAGTGCTGCGCGATCGGCAGCGTTACGGCGGTAAGATTCAAGCATTTCTGTTCTCTCTCAGGATTGTGTTGGGTAGTTGTTTGCGAGTGACATTACTTTTTAGATTAGGCGCTGGCGCTACATATTTGGCAAAGCACCCGCTCTTATAAAAACTTAACGCAACTTTAAAAACAGTAGACTTTCATACTAAAAGATATATCTTCTTTGTCGCGAGGGTGCAGCTTAAACTCCAGCCGAGAAGTTTTAGGGCGTTGACTTGCATTGTTTTGGTTAAAATTAATGTGGCAGGGAGGTAATGTCGATCGTCCTCTGCATCTGAAATCCTTAGTTACCGCAAATTTAAATTTGTCCGCAGAAATGGATCAATTAAAAAATGGAAAGTTTTATCCCTGAAAATGGTGAACACTGTCAGGGTTCGGCCGTCAAACCAGAGTTGTACCCAGAACTGCAAACAACTAAAGAATTACTGCTGACGATGATCGCCAATTCAATTCCGATGCCTACGATCGTCAGCAGTTTGGCTGATGGCACGATTATTTATACCAACGATTTATGCCATCAGGCTTTCGGGTTCAAAGCATTTGAGATCGACGGCCAAAAAGCCGAAACACTCTACCACAACCTCCCAAAACGCCAGGAATTGCTGGATGCCCTCGCCCGCAACGGAATTGTCCGCCAGACAGAAGTCCGCCTCAAAAAAGCTGACGGCACGCTGTTTTGGGCAAGTGTATCGATGCGGTATTTGACATTGCTGTCGGAAAAAGCTGTGCTGTCAGTGTTCTCCGACATTACCGATCGCAAGCGAGCAGCAGCCAACGAGCAGGAATTGCTCGCCTCCATCCACTTGCGCGCCCGCCAGCAAGCGGCCGTCGCTTACTTGGGGCAGCAGGCCCTGGCCGAAACAGATTTGTCTGCACTGATGGACAAAGCTGCGGTTTTAATTGCTCAAACGCTGGACGTTGATTATTGTCAGTTGCTAGAACTGTTGCCATCAGGCGATGCTTTTCATTTGCGAGCGGGGGCTGGGTGGCAGCCCGGGGTCGTCGGCAGCGCTACTGTTACGGCTTCTGCCCGATCGCAAGCAGGTTACACATTGCTAGTTGGCAAACCGATGATCGTCGAAGATTTGCGGGTGGAAACCCGTTTTAGCGAGTTGCCGCTGCTGCACAACCACCGGGCTGTCAGCGGCCTGACTGTTATCGTTCCGGGCAATCGGGGACTGGAGAGTTTCTTGGGACAAGCAGAACCAGCCGACACTTCTGCGACGCCGGCTTGGGGCATTTTGGGGGTTCACACCAGCCAAAAGCGAATTTTCAGCCAAGATGACGTTTATTTTGTAGAAGCGATCGCCAACGTGTTAGCTGCGGCGATCGATCGGATTCGATCGCAACAGCGCTTGCAAATGATGGAACGGGCGATCGAAAGTTGCAGCAACGGCATTGCCATCACCGACGCGACGGTTGCAGACAATCCGATTATTTATGTCAATCCCAGTTTTCAGCGGATTACTGGTTATAGCAGAGACGAGTTAATTGGGAAAAATTGCGGATTTTTGGATGGCACCGACACCGACACAGCCACTGCCAAACAATTGCGAATTGCGATGGAAGAAGGCACAGAAGCTCAAGTTATCCTGCGGAACTTTCGGAAAGACGGCACCCCTTTTTGGCACGAACTGTCGATCGCTCCGGTGTACAACTCGCGACGACACTTAACCCACTTTATTGGAGTGCAGACAGACATCACCGACCGCCAGCGAGCCGAAGCAGAATTATTTTTAAATTCTCAAGCTTTAGCAGCTTTCAGCGCTAATCTCAAACACTTGCACCGGATTACAACTTATCATTATCAAAACTTTCAAGAACTGATTGACGATTATCTAACCGCAGGCTGTTTGATTTTTGGACTTTCTATCGGCATCATGGCTGAAGTTAAAAATGAAACTTTTATTGTGCGGGCAGCGACAACAAATTTAGGATACTTCGTGCGCGGCTTGCAATTGAACCTCAGCGAGACTTACTGCGCGGCGGTAATTGAACTAAAAAAAACTGTTACCTGCTCTCATATAGGAGCAGATATTGATCTGCAAAAACATCCAGCTTATCAAAAATGCCAATCGGAATCTTACATCGGAACGCCAATATTTATTAACAATAAAACCTACGGAACTTTGAGTTTTAGTTCGCCAGAAGTCAAGAAAAAAAAATTTGAATACCAGGAAATAGAAATCATAGAATTGATGGCTCAAAGCATAGGTAAAATTCTGGCAGTTCACCAAATGGAACTTGAACGCCAGCAAGCCGAAAAAGAGCGCTGCGAGTTAATATTATCTCTGCAAGAAAGTGAAGAACGCTATCGCCGTTTAGTAGAACTATCTCCCGAAGCGATCGCCGTTCACAGTCAAGGGAAAATCGCCTACATCAATGCTGCCGGCGCAAAACTCCTAGGTGCGAGCTCTCCGGCAGAGCTAATCGGCTTTCCGGTATTGCATTTTGTCCATCCAAACTATTTGGAAACAGCCAAAGAGCGCATGAGGCAAGTCGAGCAAGAAAATCAGCCGATCGAGCTTGCCGAACAAAAACTGATGCGCCTCGACGGACAAATCATCGACGTTGAAGTGGCCGGCATTCCCGCTACTTATCAAGGCTCGGCCGCCGCCCAAATTATTATCAGAGATGTCACCGAACGCAAGCGAGTAGAACGGCAACTGCTGCACGGCGCTTTTCACGACGCGCTGACGGGTTTGCCCAACCGGGTTTTGTTCATCGACAGGCTGGGACAAGCCATCCGCCGATCGAATCAGTCCCCCGATTACAAATTTGGTTTACTTTTCCTAGATTTAGACCGCTTCAAAGTAGTTAATGATTCTTTAGGACACGTTCTTGGGGATAAACTGCTAGTTGCCTTCGCGGAGCGGCTGCTAACCTGCGTGCGAGCTTCTGATACTGTCGCCCGACTGGGGGGAGACGAATTCACCATCCTGCTAGACCACATTCAGAGCCTCAGCGATGCCACCCAAGTAGCTAACAGAATACAAGCAGAACTAACTTTACCGTTTCAGATCGAAGGACACGAAGTATTTACCACCGCTAGTATTGGTATTGTTTTCAGTCGAGGCGAACTCGCAGCAGCCGACAGATCCGACTCGAATCTGTACGCTCACCCAGAAGAATTCCTGCGCGATGCTGACATTGCTATGTACCGCGCTAAAGCTTTGGGCAAGGCCCGCCACGAGGTGTTTAATTTGGCGATGCACGACCAAACTATGTCGCTGTTGCAGTTAGAAAATGACCTGCGGTTGGCTATTTTTGGTAAGGAGGAATTAGGTTCGAGCAAGGATGAATATTCGCACTTTATTTTGCACTACCAACCGATTGTTTCGATCGCCAGCGGTGCGATCGAGGGTTTTGAGGCTTTGGTGCGCTGGCATCACCCGGTTCGGGGTCTAGTGCCGCCATCTAGTTTTATTCCTGTAGCTGAGGAAACTGGTTTGATCGTGCCTCTGGGAGCTTGGGTGCTGCGGGAAGCTTGCCGGCAACTGCGCGTTTGGCAAGAAATGTTAATAACGAAGAGAAATGGAAGTTCGGCAACGAGCAATGTACGGGATTTAACGGATTTAACTGATACAGGGAAGCAGGAAGTTCGGCAATGCCCAATGC
>NZ_JADEWV010000272.1 GCF_015207455.1 Microcoleus sp. LEGE 07076 | reverse complement strand
GAATTGGGCAAACAGGCCCGCGCAGGGCATTGGGAATAGGAACTAACCAATAACCAATAACCAATAACCAATAACCAATAACCAATAACCAATAACCAATAACCAATAACCAATAACCAATAACTAATAACTAATAACTAATGACTACTGGCTAAACTGCATTACGATCGCCATATTTGAGCAAAAGGGCGATTCCGATACTCACTGCAAAGATTAATACCATACTTAGAGCCGAACCCAGCCCCCAATTTTGAGTCGCGCCCAAAAACTGATTGTAAATCAAACGAGCCGCCGTCATGCTCGAAGCCCCGCCCAGCAACTCGGGATCGACAAAATCGCCCAAACAGCTAATAAATACGAGCAAGGAGCCTGCTGCAATTCCCGGCATCGTTTGAGGTACTGTCACTTTCCAGAAAGTTTCTACTGGATTCGCGCCCAAATCTTGAGATGCTTCTAACAATCTGCGATCGAGCTTTTCCAAGGAAGCGTAGAGAATTGTCACGATATAGGGCAAATAGCTGTAAGCCATGCCGATGAGAACGGCGGAACTTTGATTTAACAATTCTAGAGGAGGGATGCCTACAAGGGCTAGGAGCGAGTTGAGAACGCCCGTAGGACGTAGAATTGTAATCCAAGCATACGATCGCAACAGCGAAGAAGTCCACAGCGGCAACACAAATCCCAATAATGTTAAATTCCGCCACTTGGGCGAGACATTGAGAGCGATCCAGTAAGCGACGGGAAATCCCAGCAGTAAGCACAGAATAGTCGTTCCCGTGGCAAAAAAGAGCGATCGACCCATTACCTGCAAATTCAGCGGCTCAAACACTCGCAGGTAGTTGTCAATCCCCGAAGGATTCACCAAATCTCCAGGCTTAATATTTGGTACCAAACTAAGCCGAAAAATTACGATAGTTGGTATTACTAATAATAAAACTAGGAACAAGCCAGAAGGGCCGAGCAATGCCAGCGGACCCGCCCAGGACGACCACGGGGAGACAGTTTCTGGCTTCAATGGAGAATTGGGAGGAATGGGAGGGGGAGCTTTGGTAGAAACAGCCATAGATAATTATTTTGAGTTTTTAACCGCTGATGAACGCGAATTAACGCGGATATAATACGGATAGAGTGGACGCTCGGCTGTGCGGGGGCGAGTTTGTGTAAAATTTGGGTGAGAGTCAGACATTCTGTGTAAAAATCGGCCGGAGAGTGACGTTCAGCCGCTGGTTAATTTAGTCCAATAGCGATCGTACACTTCCATAAATTTCCCTACCGGAGCCACACCTTCGCAATTTTTCAAAACAGCTTCCGAAGGGAAGAGAATCTCGTTTTCGCGGACTTCCGGCGCCAGCAAACTAAAAGCATCTTCCGAAGGAGTTGAAAAACTCAGCCGTTCGACTAAAGAAGCAGCGATATCGGCTTGCAGCATAAAGTTAATCCATTTATAAGCTGCTTCTGGATTGGGAGCACCTTTGGGAATTACTAAAGTGTCTGTCCACAAAGAAGAACCGCTTTTGGGGACGACATATTTCAATTTATCGTTATCTGGAATTACTTCATTAGCATCAGAAGAATAACACATGGCTACCTTCAAATCCCCTGTCAGCATTTGCGGCCGCCAAGCGTCTGTTGTAAAAGATGCGATCGCGGGTTTGAGTTCCACCAACTTTTCGTAAGCTTTTTTGACTTGTTCTGGGTTAGTAGAATTCAGGGAATAGCCAAGCATCCGCAACGCAGCGCCCATGACTTCTCGAACATCGCTCGCTAGCGTCATTCGTCTTGTTAACTCCTGTTTGTGTTGCCACAAATAGTTCCAATCTTCAGGAGCTTCTGTGAGTTGTTCGCTGTTGTAAATCAAGCCTGTGGTTCCCCAGCTCAAAGGGACGCTGTAGCGGTTTCCTGGGTCATAGACAGGGTTTTGGAACTGTTTTTTTAGTCGATCGAGTCCGCCCAAAATCGAGTGGTCTAATTTAGTCAACAGCCCCTGTTCCGTCATCTGAACCACCATGTAGTCAGACGGGTAAATGATGCTGTAGGCGCGGCCTCCGCCGGCTTGAACTCTAGCCAGCATCTCTTCGTTGGAACTAAACACATCGGCCACTACGCGAATGCCTGTTTTTTCGGCAAAGCGATCGAGCAAAGCTTTATCGGTATAGCCAGCCCAAGTATAGAGGAAAAGTTGGTCGGCTGCACCTTGGACAGGAGGAGCAGATTGTACGTCGGCCAGTCGCCAGCCGCAACTCGAAACAGCTAACCCGGAAATTGTCGCCGCCGAATTTTTTAGGAACTGACGGCGTGTGGAATTAGCCGGGAAAATCCTGGAAATTGGTAAATTAGTCGGAGGCACAGTTAGATTTTAGATTTTAGATTTTAGATTTTAGATTGGGGAATTGGAAATTGGAAATTGGGGATTGGCCGAACAGGGAATTGGGCATTGGCCGAACAGGGAATTGGCCGAACAGGGCATTAGGCATTCTCCCATTTTCCCCCTCTCCCTATCTCCCTATCTCCCCCTCTCCCTCATTAGGATCGATCGCCCAAAGCGAGACAATCAGTAGTTCCCCAGTAAGCGTAAATCGGCGTGTTCTGGTCTGGGAAAGAACCGCCGCTATTTGGCTGCCGCACCGTAATTTTATCGCCCGACACCAACTCAACCACGTAATGAACGTGCGTTCCCATGTACATTGTATTTTTGAGCCGCCCTTCAAAACAGTTGACCGAAACTTCCGGCTGGTAGAGATTCAAGTACACTTTTTCGGGCCGGACGCTGACCACTACAGAGTCGCCGGTGACACCACTCCACATATCTGACTGCTGAACGACTATTTTCAGATTGGTTGATGTGTGAACTGTGATCGTCGATCGGTCCATTGACTCCACCGTACCAGAAAACAAATTCGTATCCCCAATAAAATCCGCCACAAAAGCCGTCTGCGGGCACTCATAAATTTCTTCAGGAGAACCAATTTGCTCAATCCTGCCCTCGTGCATCACCGCAATCCGGTCAGAAAGACTCATCGCCTCTTCTTGGTCGTGAGTCACCATCACAAAAGTCAAACCCAATTCTTGATGCAAATTCGACAGTTCCAACTGCATCTGCTTCCGCAACTTCAAATCCAGCGCACCGAGGGGTTCATCCAGCAGCAGAACCGCCGGTCGATTTACCAGAGCTCTCGCCAAAGCCACCCGCTGCTGCTGGCCGCCCGACATTTGACCGGGAAACCTGTGGGCGAAAGATTCCATTTTCACCAATTGCAAAACTTCTTGTACCCGTTCTTCAATTTCCGTTTTCCCCAATTTTTTAATCCGCAATCCAAAAGCGATATTGTCCCAAACATTCATGTGTCCGAACAAAGCGTAGCTTTGAAACACGGTATTTACCGGACGGCGGTAAGCTGGAGTGTTGGTCATCGACTGGCCGCGAATCATCAATTCGCCCGCCGATGGAGTCTCGAAGCCAGCGATTAAACGCAGCGTCGTAGTCTTGCCGCAGCCGGAAGGGCCCAGAATGCTAAAAAATTCTCCTTGTCGAATGCTGATGTCAACTCCGCGGACTGCGGTTTCGCCGTTAAATACTTTAAAGACCTTGCGGAGTTCAACGTCAAGCGCTGTATCCGTTGCTGTCGTACCTTGGTTTAGTGCTGTCTGAAACATATTCGCCCTTTCCTGGGGTTAATGCACGTCGCTTGAATACAGTTTAACTTTAGACTTTTCTGTATTTTAGGCGAGGAATGTTCGATGTAACAGGTTTTGGGATTTGTTCTTTAAATTCTATCTCAGAGTGCACCATTCTCAGCAACAGGCTGTCCGGTCTGTTCTACAAAGGCTTATTGACAACGGTACAGCATCTGAGAGCGATCGACCTGCCATCTATTGATTCTCAGGACTTGGCTCGGGAGATGGTGTTTGCGGTTTGTCTGTTTTGGGTGCTGGTGCTTTTTTCCATTCTGACAAAGGTCGCCCGACGGCATTTTTAAAGTCAAAAGGCACTAGCAGCACGGGCAAATTTTCGGCTGAATTTTGTTGAGGTGGTGCTTCCCCCGGATTGGCTCTAGCGTACAAGAAGCGGCCGCTAAAGTCTGTTTTGCCTAAAACTAGGCGGTGAGTTTCCTGATTGTCCAGCTTGACTGTGACTGTAGCTTGGGGTTGGTCGAGACCGAATTCAGGGAGTTGAGCAGCGGTGATATTAATCGTGCGATCGCTTTTTCCTGTTGCCAGCCTGTCTAGCAAAAAATCCACCGATGCCTGACTCGCGTGTGCTTGCACTGGCAATTTCATTTCCCAACTAGACTTGCCTCCTTTTGTAGCATAAACTCGCTCAAAAGTCAAGATTATTTCCGGAGTTTTTACTGTAAAGAATTGTACGCGATCGGACTTAAAATTAAAAATTTTTTGTTTTTCATCCTTCGCCGCTTCCTGCCTCGGAGACACCTGGGTCTCGTACAAAGAAACTAGCCCAATCATGCTAAATGCGACGGCTATCAATACTAATGTATTTTTCTGCAATTTCATAATAACTGGGAATTGGGCAAACAGGGCATTGGGCATTGTTGACTGTTGACTGTTGGCTGCTGACTGTTGATTAATGTTATTGGTTAGATCATTTCCCGTAACACCGTCATGTGATGTTGACTGTTGACTGTTCACTGTTTACTGTCAACAGTCAACAGTGAACTCGAATTTACTATTCCGATGAAGAGAGGATTTGATATTATTTGTTATTAGCCACAGCAAAGGATTAACAATTGCCCGCTGACAACAGTCAACAGTCAACAGTCAACTAATTTATCTTCTTTTCCACCAGATAGTGCCGCCAATTACCAGTCCTAGTAAAGGCCAAATTAGCCAAGCTAAAACCAACCATCCTACTTGGACAGCAGTCATATTAATGCGGCGGTTAGTAGATTTTTTGGGACTGATAGAAAAGCTTTGCTGGTCTGGTTTACTCAACCAACTAACAGAGTTGATAAACACGTCGCTATTGAGTTGTTGTTCAAACCAACCGTTAGTCACAAATTGAGATGTGCCAATTACTACCATTCGTGCTGTTTTTTGAGAACCTGATGGTACAGAAAGATTTGTGGTTGGGTTCGGAGATGGTGTGGGAGATGATGTGGGAGATGTTGTGGGTGTTGGTAAACCTTCGGCAGATGGTGTGGGAGATGATGTGGGAGATGTTGTGGGTGTTGGGGAAGTCGTCGGCAATACTGGAGGCGTAGCTTCTTGGGAGATAATTACCGAATAGCTAATCGGGGAAGCTGTCGGCGAAGTTGTTGGCGGTAGTGAATCTGTTGGCGAGGGCGAAGTTGTTGGCGGTAGTGAATCTGTTGGCGAGGGCGAAGTTGTTGGCGGTAGTGAATCTGTTGGCGGTAGTGAATCTGTTGGCGGTAGTGAATCTGTCGGCGAAGTTGTCGGCGAAGTTGTCGGCGAGGGCGAAGTTGTTGGCGGTAGTGAATCTGTCGGCGAGGGCGAAGTTGTTGGCGAGGGCAAGTCTGTCGGCGAAGTTGTTGGAGATGGCAAGCTTGTCGGCGGTAGTGAATCTGTCGGCGAGGGCGAAGTTGTTGGCGATGGGGAGGTTGTTGGCGATGGGGAGGTTGTTGGCGATGCCGAAGGCGAGGGTGAGGGATTTAAGGGAGTGCTGTCAGTGCCCGATCGCACTAAAGCTACACCTAATAATAGCGGGCCTTGGCGATCTGTCTTCGGATCGAACTCCAATTTCTTAGTCGTCAAATCGCTTTCCGCCCAACTTTCCTGACTCGTCCAAAGCAGCGGTTTTTCCTCTATCCCTGCTACTGGCGAGGTTTCCAAAGCACGCGCAAACGGATAAAACGAAATGCCGGTGCCGAAACTTTTAGTAATCGGATGTTCGCCGTAGCGCCTGACTGTGGGAACTGTCGGGCCCAGGCCAAATCTTTGACCGGTACCGGAAGCATCGATGACCAAACGGGTGTCTAGTTTTACGCCCCATTCTTGCAGAAATTTGTCCAATCCCGTATTAATTGCCGGGTCTACCATTAAGAATAAACTGCCGCCGCGATCGAGATAAGCTTTTAGTGCTTTAATTTCTGCATCGGGAAACGATTTTTCCGGTCCGGCAACGATTAAAGCATCTGCATCTTCGGGTACTTCTTTGCGTTCGGTCAAATTCAGCGCTTGGGCGTTATAGTATTTGTCTTTCAAAGCTTTTTGGGCTTGCTGAATTCCGCCTTGACCTTCTGTCAGCGGGCGTGTTCCTTTGTCAGGGTAAGCGCATCTCAAAGCCTATTGACAACAGGGTCTTGAGGCATCATCATGTGGAAATAAACAACTAGCGAGAACAGTCAGCATATAGTTATTATCCATAGCAGCCCGATGGGATTTTTGACG
>NZ_JADEWV010000271.1 GCF_015207455.1 Microcoleus sp. LEGE 07076 | reverse complement strand
CCAATAACCAATAACCAATAACCAATAACCAATAACCAATAACCAATAACCAATAACCAATAACCAATAACTACTAACCAATAACTACTAACTTCTGCTTACAGGAATCTCGATCGCAAATTCCGTACCTTGACCGGGTGCAGAATTGCACTTAAGCTCACCGCCGTGTTTTTCTACCACAATTTGATAGCTGATCGACAGCCCCAAACCAGTGCCTTTACCCGGTTCTTTCGTAGTAAAAAACGGATCGAACAGCCTTTCGTGAACATCTATCGGAATCCCCGGGCCGTTGTCAGCAATCCGAATCACAATATGAGAAGGATGTCGAATTGAACTATCGGAAACAGCAGAATTTGCCTGTATCAAAACATCCTGTTTGTACTTTACTTCCGTACAAATCCGCAGCGTCGGCGAAGGACAAGAAGGAATAAGCGCCTGTTCCCCGTCGCCCCACTGTCCGGTTTCCATTGCTTCTTCCAAAGCATCAATTGCATTGGCGATAATATTCATAAAAACCTGATTTAACTGTCCAGCATAACACTGTACGCGAGGCAAATCACCGAACTCTTTGAGCAGCACAATTTTCGGATGTCCAGCCGTTTCTTTGAACCTGTGCTGCAAAATCAACAAAGTGCTGTCAATTCCTTCGTGAATGTCTACCTGTTTTTGTTCGGCTTCGTCCAATCGCGAAAAATTCTTTAGCGATAGCACAATTTGGCGAATTCTTTCGGCTCCCATTTTCATTGATGTTAACAATTTTGGCAAATCTTTGAGCAGAAAATTAAAATCTATATCATCTATTTCTTCTCGAATTGCCTCTGTCGGTTCCGGGTATTCGCGCTGGTAAAGTTGCAGCATTTTTAGCAAGTCTTTAAAGTAATCGTCCGCGTGCATGACGTTGCCGTAAATGAAGCTAACTGGATTGTTGATTTCGTGAGCTACGCCAGCTACTAATTGCCCCAAACTCACCATTTTTTCATTTTGCACCATCATGCTTTGAGTTTTGTGCACGTTCCGCAGGGCTTTCGCCAGTTCTTCATTTTTGGCTCTCAACTGACTTTCCGAGAGCCGCACAGCTTCTTCTGCTTGTTTTTTGGCAGTAATATCTTTGCGAATTGCTACATATTGATGGGGGTCTCCGTTGGGATTTAAGAAAGGTACAATAGTTGTATCCAACCAGAATAATGTGCCGTCTTTAGCTTGATTTTTCATCTCTCCCCGCCAAACATTCCCTTGGCGGATGGTTGACCAAAGCTGCTTGAAAAAATCTGGTTGGTGATAACCAGAATTGACAAGTCTGTGGGTTTTGCCGATCAATTCTTCTCGTTCGTATTTAAAGAGTTCGCAAAATTGATTGTTGACATAGGTGATGGTGCCGAATTCGTCGGTATTGGAGACGATCGCAGATTGATCTAGTGCAAATTTTTCAAATTCTAATTCTTGGAGAGTTTGGCGCAATTCTGCTTCGGCTTGTTTGCGATCGCTAATATCGGTAATCATCCGCAACACGCCGCAAAATTCGCCCTCGCTATCAAACATTGGCGTTGCGGAGACGATCGCCCACAAGTGAGAGCCATCAGAGCGAATAAACTTAAAATCGTGGCGTTCCCTAATGCCTTGTCGTCTGCGCTGCACGTAACTTTCGGCTATTTCCCGAGCCGAGTCATCGATAAATTCAAATAGCGATCGCCCCAGCATTTCCTCCACAGTATACCCCAGCATTTCGGCCATCCGAGAGTTAGCAAAAGTTGTGATGCTGTCGCTGTCAAACATCCAAACGCCCTCCGAAGCCGTCTCGACGATGCAGCGGTAATAACTCTCGCTTTCGCTGACTGTTGCCTCTGCTTGCTTGCGAGCGGTAATATCAGTTTGCACCGCAATAAAACCTTCTAGTTCCCCGGTTTCTTGATAAATAGGGGCGATCGACAGCGCTACCCAATAACCCTTTCCATCCTTACTGTAATTGTAAATTTCCTGATTAAACGCCTCGCCCGCAGCCAAAGCCGATCGCAATTGAGCAATAGTTAGCGGGTCTGTTTGAGGACATTGCAGCACATCAGCCAGTTTGTTTCCCAGCATTTCTGCTAGCCCGTAACCGCTAATCCGAGTAAATCCTTCATTCACCCATTCTATGCAGCCTCTAGCATCAGTAATAATCACACCATTTTGCGTTTTTTGAGCCACGATCGCCAACCGCAGCAATTCTGTTTCAGTTTGTTTGCTTTCGGTAATATCTTGAGCAATAGCCAGAATGTACTTAGGCGCACCAGCCTCATCAAACAAAGGAACTTTTTTATTGTGCAAAATTCGCTTTCCCCGGCGTGGGAGTTGGATAGTTTCTTCTGGGAAATCTACACATTTTCCCGCAGCAAATACTTTTAAATCCTGTGATTGCAAGTAATTTGACTGCTCTGCTTCCAACAAGTCAGCAGCATTATTTCCCATGACTTCATCGCTGGAATAGCCAAACAATTTTTCGCTCGCTTTATTCCAATAAATAAATTTTTGTTCCACAGCATCTTTAATAAAGACGCTCACCGGCAGATTTTGCAGTACCGCATTCAAAAAATCTTGAGTGTTTCGCAAAATTTCCTCAGCCCGCTTGCGATCGGTAATATCCAAAATCACTCCGTCGAGATAGACCACCTGAGACAGAGAATTGGCGATCGGCGAAACCGCAGCAGACAAAAAGCCCTCTATTTCCCCTTGTCCCTGTTGCGTTCTCGCCTCATCCACCTCGCAGCAAACAGCTCGGCCTTTTTCGCAAACCCAGCTAATTTCACCGTCAGCCCGGACAATACGGTATTCAACGATGTACGGAGTTTTTGCTGCTGCACTTTTTGCCACAGCATCACCGACATTCTTGCTGTCTTGAGGATGGATAATGCTGGCAAAAGAACGGACGCGACCGTTGATAAAATCAGAAGATGGATAGCCTGATATTTCTTGAATTGCCTCGCTCAAAAACGTCATTGTCCGTGTCGGTGCGCCGTCGCCCGTACAGTCGCAGGTACAGCGGTAGACAGCACCGGGAATATTAGCTACTAAATTTTTATATCGTTCTTCGCTGCTTAATAAAAATGAGCTGTCTTTCTGATGGCTGTCGCCTTTTTTAAAATTAGAAGAATTCGAGGAAATTTGCATGATGTGTGTCACTTGTGAGTGCGGGGGCAAGTGTTATAGTAGATCCCTGTCTTAAAAATGAATGTAATTGGCGCAATAATCCGCTATAAACTAATATAGTACAAAATTACTTGTGCGAACATTCAGAAAATTTAATGCCGGCTAATAGGCAGAGCTAATTAAGGATATTATGTAAAAGACACAAGGCAGTTCGGCAACGCATTTGATAGCGGATGCAAATGGATTTAACGCATTGATGTTCGGCAAAGATTTGGCCGATTCTCCCCCTCAGACCATCTTTACGCGCGATCGAAGCCGTTGCAGTCATCTCCCCCGCTCCCGCTCCCCCAATCCCCCACTCTCGTTAGAATAAGAGTAAGTTGCCTTGCGATTGATCGCCCTCAAACAAAAAAACCATGACTCAACAACAACCCCGGATTTGCATTCTCGGCGGAGGCTTCGGCGGACTCTACACAGCCCTGCGCTTGAGTCAATTGCCCTTCTCCAAAACCGAAAAACCCGAAATAGTCCTAGTCGATCGGCGCGATCGCTTCCTGTTCGTTCCCCTGCTGTACGAACTCCTCACCGGCGAACTTCAAACCTGGGAAATCGCTCCGCCTTTTGCCGAAGTGTTGGAAGGTAAAGGCGTGCGGTTTTGTCAAGGCACTGTCTCCGGCATCGATGTAGACAACAAGCGAGTGGAGTTACACGACGGGCCAGAAATTCCGTGCGATCGCCTCGTGTTAGCTTTGGGCGGCGAAACTCCTCTAGATATGGTCAAAGGAGCAGTTGAATACGCTTACTCGTTCCGCAGCCTAGACGACGCTTACCGCTTAGAAGAAAGACTGCGGTTCCTCGAAGCCAGCAATACCGACAAAATTCGGGTGGCGATCGTCGGTGCCGGTTATTCGGGAGTAGAATTAGCTTGTAAATTAGCCGATCGACTCGGAGACAAAGGTCGCGTCCGGTTAGTCGAGCAAAGCGACACAATTCTGCGGACATCGCCGGAGTTCAACCGCGAAGCAGCCGACAAAGCATTAGAAAAACGCAAAGTGTGGATCGACTTAGAAACATCAGTAGAGGCGATCGAATCCGACACCATATCCTTACTGTACAAAGGACAATTAGATGTTCTGCCCGTAGACATAGTATTGTGGACAGTAGGAACCCAAGTCAGTGAAGCAGTGCGATCGCTACCCCTCAAACAAAACCCCCGCGGTCAATTAATAGTTAACTCCCAGATGCAAATCATCGACCATCCAGACATATTTGCCCTAGGAGACTTAGCAGAATGTCATGATGCAACCGGCCAAAAAGTCCCCTCCACCGCCCAAACAGCATTCCAGCAAGCCGACTACACCGCCTGGAACATATGGGCCTCGTTGAGCGATCGACCTTTGCTACCTTTCCGGTACCAGCCGCTAGGAGAAATGATGACATTAGGAATAGACAACGCCACCCTCGCCGGTTTAGGAATCAAACTCGACGGACAACTAGCCCACATTGCTCGCCGCCTAGCCTATCTCTATCGGATGCCAACATTTGACCACCAACTAAAAGTTGGTTTTAATTGGATTAGTAAGCCGATTCAGGATTTGCTGAAAAAGTAATAGATAAGACGGCGAATAGAATTCGCGTCTACACAAACGATGTCCGCGGAGGCGGACGGAAAAAAATAACTTAATTCCATTCGCCCGGTCTTCTGATTCTTCAACCTGCGGAGGCAGGTTTTGTTTGTGTAGACGCGAATTCCATTCGCCCGGTCTTCTTCTGATTCTTCAACCTGCGGAGGCAGGTTTTGTTTGTGTAGACGCGAATTCCATTCGCCCGGTCTTCTGATTCTTCAACCTGCGGAGGCAGGTTTTGTTTGTGTAGACGCGAATTCCATTCGCCCGGTCTTCTATTACTCCTTCTCAAATTCATTCTAACCAATGACAAAAATTATCTTTTTAGATGCAGCAGGCACACTATTTGACGTTCGCGGCAGCGTCGGCGAAGTCTACGCAAAAATAGCCAAAAACTTCGGAGTAACAGTTAAGAGTGAAGACTTAAATGCAGCATTTTACCAAAGCTTCGCCTCAGCAACTCCGATGGCATTTCCAGGAGTAGAAGCAGCAAAAATTCCCCAACTAGAACTTGAGTGGTGGCAAACAGTTTCCGCGAAAGCTTTTCAAATAGCAGGCATTTTTCATCAATTTTCCGACTTTCCCAAATTCTTTGCCGAACTCTACGCTCATTTTGCCACCGCCGAACCTTGGTTCGTCTATCCCGACGTATTCCCAGCATTAAATAGATGGCAGCAACAAGGAATAGAATTAGCAGTAGTCTCGAATTTCGATTCCCGAATTTATCCAGTATTGAAATCACTAAATTTAGCAGAATATTTCACATCGGTGACAATTTCCACCGAAGTAGGTTCTGCAAAACCAGACTCTAAAATTTTTACCGCAGCTTTGCAAAAGCACAACTGCCTTGCTGAAAATGTTTTACATATCGGTGACAGCTTCAAGGCAGATTATTGCGGTGCTACAACTGCTGGATTAAAAGCAATTTGGTTGAACAGACAACAGGAAAAAGTAGATTTAGATAAATTGTCTTTGACTGAGACACCATTAGAACAGTTTACCAGTTTTGATGATTTTTTCTAGTTCCCAAAAAATGCTTTTGCTGTGCCTCTATCACCGCATTCGGGGCAACCGCAGGGGAATTCATTCTACAAATTGCTTTAGCGTATTCTCACAAAACCTGTCTTTTCAATCAACTCTTGCCCCCGCGAACTCAGCAGCAAATTAGCATAAGCTTCTCCTGCTTGCTGGTCAACTTGACCGTTTTCTTTGACAATTACAAATAGCCTCCTGGTAATCGGATATTTACCGCTGCGAAACGCCTCTGCATTTAGCTGGTTTAGTTGACCGGGGCATTTGTTAAGCGGTACAAAAGGCTCTTTGTAAGGAGTAATTAATTGGTCTGGTTGGCGACCGATCGCTATAGTTTTAACTGTACACTGTCCGACTACTTCTGGAGCCGATGCGTAATAAATTGCACCCAAATTTTCTGCAACTTTTCGCAAAGCTAAAGTTGTGTTGGAAACTAACTGAACATCGGTGCCAAAATTTTGCTTTTCTAAGACATTTTCAATAAAGAATTCTACTGTACCGCTATCTTCCTGGCGGCGCGAGTAGGGCGCGATCGCCAAATCCGGCCCGCCAACTTCTTTCCAGTTGACAATTTTGCCAGGGTAAATGTCCTTAAGC
>NZ_JADEWV010000270.1 GCF_015207455.1 Microcoleus sp. LEGE 07076 | reverse complement strand
GGGGAATTGGGAATGGGGAATTGGGAATTGGGAATTGGGAATTGCTAGCAAATAACTGATGACTACTGACTACTAACAACTGCCAACTGCCAACTGACTACTGACTACTGACTACTTCCTTCGTTGCAAATCGAGGTAATTCATGCGTAAAGTTAGATTTTGGGCGATCGCGCCAATTGCTCTACTAGCTACTTTTTTTAGCAAGCCGACTCTCTCGGTGCCAATTTCAAATTCAGGTGGAACTGCTGTTAGCAACTCCACCCTCATTTCAGCAGAATTTCCTCAAAATTCACCTGATGTGGCCCCTACAGGCAAAGCTGTTTTAGCTCAAGCAAGCCCCAATCCCTCGCCAACTGAAAGTCCCACTGTAGAATCAGCGCCCAGTCCTGATGCGGGTTCATCTAAGGTGATTTTAGAGCAAAAGGGAGAACTCAGCCCTGCTAAATCTTCTGTACTGCCCTCGGACAGCAGTTTGTACGACGAGTATACCTTTGAAGGAACTCAGGGTCAGAAGGTGGTCGTTACCGTAGAAAGTACCGAGTTTGATACTTATCTCGCTATTTTCAACTCCCAAGGCGAGCTACTTGCAGAAAATGATGATGCGACGCAGCAAAATTCCAATTCAGAGCTTACTGTTACCTTATCTGCGAGCGGTCGCTACCGCGTCATTGTCAATGCTTACGATCCGCCTCCAAAAGGTAGAGGGAAGTACAGTTTGACCGTCCGCGAAACAACTGGAAATTAATTAGTTGGAACGAAACTTCGGAGTCAGGGCACGGCATTAGCCTGTCCTGATAGTTTGAGGTCGATCGCACTTAATTGTAGTGCGATCGACTTTAGTAAATTCATCTGTTATATCGTGTCCGTTCAATTGACCGTAATTCCTATAGGGGAGCTTTTCACCAATATCTCTAATAGAAACGAGAAAGCCTGTAAACCCGCCCCGGCTTTTAATCGCCGTCTCCCGCTCGTCCATGATATGATCTGCAATTATAAGTTTGACGCTCTTGTATCTCTAATTTGTCGAGCTTAGTCATAAATTTGATTTGCTTCGAGGACTAGCTTTGTTAGTTTAGTCAAAGATTCTAGCGGTTTGATGTCGCTGATAGAATTGTTACTGAGGCTGAGTTCAGCGAGACTGAAAAGTTTTCGATCGGCCGCATCGCATTCAGTAGTCCCTGCTTTCTGCAACAGCACCTCAACAGTACGTTTAGCTTCCACACTCAAATCAGCCTTTTTGCAACACCAATGGGCAAATGTTTGTCCGCTCTTGGACGATCGCGGTTCGGAGATTAAGCTAGGAGGTTGATTTGTGCATGATGCTAGGACGATCGCACTATAAGCAATTGCTATTAACTTCGGTAAATTCATGTATTTACCTGCAACTATAAATGTTTTAACACAGCATTTATAATTCGATACAATGTATTTTAAATATTTATTAAACTAGAATTAAAGCTGAATATTTGATAAATATTCAACTTCCATTCTGGATTAATTTACATTAATTTAACGGATACCCAGCCAGGTGAAAAAATCCTGGCGGGTGAAGAATTCTAGCAGCAAAAGTGCCACGAATCCCACCATTGCAAATCGTCCGTTGATTGTTTCGGCGTAGCGATTCCAGCCAAAGGCGGGTTCTGCTTGTGTTGGGGAATTTGGGGCTGTTGGTTTTGGGGATGGAGGAGTTTTAGCAGTCATTTAAATGTTTTGAGTTGCGAGTTTTGAAAAATAGTTTTTTGGAAGATTGGCAATCGCACAACTTCTAATTTACCAGGAAAATGACAGCCGATCGCTAATCTGCTGACTTTTCTAAACTTTGAACAGATTCGATCAAATTTCGCACGGTTTCGGTACCTTCTGAAGGCTCAAAAAACAACGGGAACTTGCCGCGAGCGATCATTCTCAAACCCAAAGGCCCAAGACTCAGCAAACCTTTAACGTCGCGGAAGTAGTTTCCTACTACTTCGATGCCAAATTTGCGCTCGTCTATCCAGCCACCTTCTTTGACAAGATCGATCAAGACTTTGCGGTGGCGGATCGATCGGCTGGCTTGTTCGTCTTGGCGATCGAGAATCTCCTGTTTAATCTTACCAATTTGATCCATCGGCGCAACTTCCATCGGACAAACCGAGTTGCAGTAGTAACAGCGAGTGCATCCCCACACGCCTGCGGTGCCTTCATTGTATTTTTCGAGTCTATTTTCAGTTTCCCCGTCGCGGGAATCGGCGATCGTCCGGTAAGCTTTGGCGAGGGCGTGGGGGCCGACAAATTCCGGGTTGACTTCGCGGGCGTTGCACTCAGAATAGCACGCGCCGCAGAGGATGCAGTTGCCAGTTTGGTCGAGTTTCGATCGCTCTTGGGGAGTTTGCAGAAATTCCCGTTCTGGAATTGCTCGCGAGGCTGTGCTGACATAGGGTTCCACGGCTTCTAGGTTGTCCCAAAAACTGGTCATGTCAACCACCAAATCTTTAATTACCGGCATATTTCCCATTGGGGCGACGGTAATTTCTGGGATGAAATCAGCAGGCTGTTCTGCTGAACTCGAATAAGCTATTTTTTGCAGTCTGGCGAGTTCGCTACCCACATTTTCTTTGCAGGCTAATGCCGATCGCCCGTTAATTCGCATCGAACAACTGCCGCAAATTGTATTTCGACAATTTTTGCGAAAAGCTAAAGTCCCGTCCTGTTCCCACTTGATGCTGTTGAGACAGTCGAGAATTGTATTGCTCTCTTCCACCTCTAGGGTGTAAGCGCGGACGCGGGGAGCCTCGTTTTGATTTTGGCGGACTACGTTAAAGCGGACTTGCATATTTTGAGTGAGAAATTTAGTGTCTATTTTAAGCGGGATCTTTTGATTCTATAAAAAAATAATTAAGTTTTAATATCTACCTCAAGTAGTAGTAGATTTCAAGGGTTTTATGACTGTTTGAGCACAGCGAATACTTCTAAAGTCATAAATCCTAAATAAGGACTTTTTTTGGCGGTTGTTTGAGTTTTTAATAGAAGATAAGAGTAATTAATATACACATTTAGTGAGTCGGAGGCGCAGTTATGTCTAGCTTGTTTGCTTTAACATTTATGTTTTCAATGCCTGCTTTTTTTCTGGGTCTTGTGAATCCTCGATGGGTGGGAATGAAAAATCGCAAGCTATCTGTTAGTTTATACGGAATTTCGCTCGCAGTTTCCTTCGTTTTGCTTGGGGTTGCAGCACCTAAGCCGTCCCACCCACTTGCGTCGGGGCTACTAGCCTCGACTGAACGACCAGAATCTAGTGTAAGCGCACTTTTGCGCTGAACGAGCTGCCCGCGCACCTCACTTTGGTGGCAGCGTTACGAGAAATTTTACCAGCAGTTACGCCAGGGGGCGAGAAACCGGGTTTTTTCACGAAAATTACGATTGCTAAAAACGTCGGTTAATGTCTGGGATTTTTGGCTCTTCTACTGATTGGAACAATGCAGCTCGATCGGGTACAATCTAATTGTAGAGCTTGCGTTGCACGTGCATCTATGACTTACAGCTTGAGAATTGTCGATTTGCCAACGAGTGAACGGCCGCGGGAACGGCTGATGGCGGGCGGCCCGAAAAGTTTGGCGACGGCGGAATTGATTGCGATTCTACTCGGTACCGGTCAGGGAAAGGGCAAACTTTCGGCAGTGGGGCTGGGACAGTATATTTTAAATCAGTTGAGCCAGCACCAGCGCGACCCTCTGGCAGTGCTCCGGACTATTAGCGTGCAGGAGTTGACACAGATTCACGGGATCGGGCCTGCTAAAGCAACTGGGATTTTGGCTGCGGTGGAGTTGGGGAAGCGGGTGTTTCAGTCGCGGCCGCCGGAAATGGCTGTGGTTGACTCTCCGCAAGCGGCTGCGGATGCCTTGAGTCAGGATTTGATGTGGCAGTCTCAGGAACGCTTTGCTGTGGTGTTGCTGGATGTGAAAAATCGGCTGCTGGGAACTCAGGTAATTACGATCGGCACAGCTACGGAAACTTTAGCTCACCCTAGGGATATTTTTCGGGAAGTGATCCGCCAAGGGGCGACGCGGGCGATTATCTCCCACAATCACCCCTCGGGAATTGTAGAGCCGAGCCCGGAGGATATTGCTTTGACGCGGCAGTTGCTGGCGGGAGCGCAGTTTTTGTCGATTCCGCTGTTGGATCACTTGATCTTGGGAAATGGCGATTTTCGGAGCTTGCGGCAGACTACGACGCTTTGGGAGGAGTATCCCCAAGGCGATTGAACTCTTATTCTTAACTAACTCCATCGCTATGATTAGTTATTTGTATCTTTGGCCTGTCCTAGGGCTGAATCAAGCATCACCACAGGATATCTTTGAAGCTGGAGTCCTAGGATACAGCGTGTTTTGAGTGAATGTCGCTGCTGATACTTAGTTTCGCACGCAACTCGGTTAATCTAGTATAAGTGAGCTGAAGAGGTCGCTAATCCGACTTTTTTTGAGCATACTAAACATATACTGAACCAGCACCTAGATACCCAATATTTAAGAAATTATTAAATTGGGTGTAAAATACACGGCGTGGTGAAAGGAGAACAACTGTGTTTCTGAGACTTGCAGAACAACACCGTAAATTCGTCCAAGATTTGGTAATGAACCTCCAGGCTTTGGCGATCGTGCTAGAGCATAGGGGTTATCTGGCATCCTGCTACACTTGCGGGGGTCAGATGAACAGTGCCTCATTTATGGTCAGTTTGACGGACAACCATCTGATTCGATTTTTAGTGTCAGATTACGGTATCACTTGGACGGAGATGCGGGACGATCGCGAACTGATGAAACTTGAAGGTGCAGAAGCGATTAGTCAGTTACAAGAACTGGCAAATCTGGTAAAGTACCACATCCAACCTTCGGAAGCTACTCTGGCGACGGCGCACCGAGTCTAGTGATTGCACGGTTCCGAGGAAGGCTAAGCGCGAAATTGGGTGCTTGTCTTCTGTTACAACTCAATCCCCAGCAATTTAGTTGACAGGATTGACAGGTTGTAGAGTGGTGGTAGCTCAACCGAAAACGGTGCTTTCAGGGTGCCTTCAAACGCTGAGTTTAGCGCTGAGTAGATCGAACTGCCACCAGTCAGACGGCATATTTCATGCAAGAAGTCTCAAACTTGGAACCCCTAGTTTTTTGCAAGAGTTGACTCTCCCTCGATAGCGATTCGCAAAATGTAGAAGTGCTACTGCTCGTCGGCTGCGATGTTAATTTCCAGCTTTGGCATTGAAAAGTCAAGGAATTGAAATTAACTTTGAGCAAGCCAGTAAAATTTAACATCCAGAGCCAGGATGAGGCTGTGAACATTGGGCAAAAAGCTGCCCCTGGGGGTAACGGGAAAATTGCATTTATTTTTGCTTTTCAATTTAGCTGATAAGGCTAACAAACAATTAACTGGAAACAGCATCGCTGCTTTCAAAATCTCACAGCCGGCGAAAGCCGGCTAAGTTTTGTCTAAATAAGCGTTTTTGGGCAATATTTGGCGCGACAAGAACAATTCTTTGAAGCCCGCTATCGGCGATGTAATAGACTCTCTCTGGACAACCACGCTCTACCAGTAAACAGATAGCCCGGTTTTACCCTTTGTGTTGGGGTTCCGTTAAAAAAAGTCATGGCACCAGGAAGTGCGTGCCAGCTTCGATCTCTGTCGCCAGCAGTTAAACATTTGAAGATAGTTTTAAAGCAAGTTAAACACCCTCTGGCTGATGCTGCTGTTAATATGATTTGATGGAGATTATTGCCAAGTTTGGAATCAAAATCAAATGGTAAATTTAAGCGAACTACTAGAACCCATAGCCAGTCAATTTCGCCGGATGGGCATTCCCGAACCGATTACTCATTGGGGGCACCCGGTAATGATGGGGATCGTAGTTGTGGCGATGGGCAGTTTTGTCGGGTATACGGGATGGCAGGGACGTTTGGCGGCGGATAAGGATGTCGCGATTAAAAGTCGATCGGATCACCGCAAGCTTGCTCCCTGGATGTTTCTGTTCATCGCTTTGGGCTACACTGGTGGCTTGCTGTCGCTGGTGATGCAGCACGAACCAGTTATGGAAAGCCCGCATTTTTGGACTGGTTCGACAATAATTGTGTTGCTGACTGCTAACAGCTTGATTTCGCTAACGGGTTTTGGGGGCGATAAGCTGTCACTGCGGGCGGTTCACGCTTATTTGGGTACGACGGCGCTGGCGCTTATGGTGCTGCACGCGGCTTTCGGTTTAAAATTGGGGCTGTCTATTTAGAAGAGGAAGAGGAAGAGGAAGGGTTGACGGCAGTTGACAATTTACCGAGATTTACCTAGACTTTGGTCACTGAATTCTCGGTAAATTGACCAACAAACTAATGAGCGTTGGAGCTTTTCAATAAAAAATGTAGCCTTTGAAGTA
>NZ_JADEWV010000269.1 GCF_015207455.1 Microcoleus sp. LEGE 07076 | reverse complement strand
TTCTCTTTTCTCATAATTTGACAAACTCACCGAAGAATACGGGCTAGAAAAAATTAAGACAATTGGGGACGGCTATATGGTAGCATCTGGATTGCCAATCCTCCGCGACGATCATGCCGATGCGATCGTCCAAATGGCGCTAGCCATGCAGCAAGCTATGACGCGGCTAAACACCCAAACACAAGAATTTCACAGCCTGCGAATTGGCATTCACTCCGGGCCCGTAGTTGCAGGAGTCATCGGAACTAAAAAGTTCAGCTACGATCTCTGGGGCGACACCGTAAACACGGCAAGCCGCATGGAACAGTACAGTTTTCCAGGCTGCATTCAAGTGACAGAAGACACCTACAAGCAGTTGTCAAAAAAACATTTGTTTGCAGAAAGGGGAATGATTGATGTTAAAGGCAAAGGCAAAATGAAAACTTACCTTTTAGATTGCTCGGAACATCTCAACAGGTGTACAGCCTGAAATCAATTCCGGTAATACCGTCAGGTGATTGTTGACAGTTGACGGTTGACGGTTGACAGTTGACGGTTGAGTGTGAATCGAATAACTGACTGTCGCACCGAGATGAGGTAGCAACTTGTAAAAATCATTAATGGAAAATCTGAAGTCGTACTAGACGAAACTATCCATTCCCAATGACCAATGACCAATTCCCAAAGTTAAGGAGATCGCAAAAATGGGTTTAGTTTTAATTATAGACGATGCAGCATTTGCGAGACGAATGATTCGCAAAGCTGTCGAAGAACCAGGACATCAAGTCATAGAAGCAACCAACGGACAAGAAGGCTTAAATATGGCTGCGGAGCATTCGCCAGACTGCATTATGACAGATTTGTTGATGCCAGAAATGGACGGTTTCGCATTCCTAAAAGCTCTGAGAGACAAAGGAACGAAAATTCCAGTAATTGTACTTTCAGCAGATATTCAAGACAGCGCTAGACTGAAGTGCGAAGAATTGGGAGCATTTATGATGTTGAAAAAGCCCCCAAAAGCTCCAGATATTCAGGCTGCCATCCAAAAAGCTCTGGATAGCAAATAGGAGATATTAGAGTGGAGCTAACAGCAGATGAAATCGATGCCTTGAAAGAGTTAATCAATATTGGCGTGGGCAGTGCCGCTGGAATGTTGAACGAAATGATTCAATTTCCCATCGAGTTGCAGATTCCCGAGATTGAGCTTTTATCGGCTCTAGAGCTGCGAAGCAAATTAAAAGAATGCTTCGGTATAGAGCCTCTTTCCACCGTGCAGCTCGGCTTCAGCGGCTCATTTAGCGGCAGCGCCCAGCTACTTTTTCCTACCGACAGTGCGGTGAATTTAGTCTCTGTTCTCACTGGCGAAGAAAAAGGAAGCCCCGACCTTGATTCTCTCAAAATTAGTACCCTCAGCGAGGTGGGGAATATGGTCATTAACGGCATTATGGGTTCTATTGGCAACATCTTAGACCAACCGTTAGACTATGATGTTCCCTATTACGTAGAGGAAGCGATTGAGGAGTTACTGTTAAAAGAAGAGTCTCTAGATTGTGGCAGCGTGCTGTTAGCTCCGGCTCACTTTAGTATTGAAGAACTGGAAATTCAAGGAGACATTATGCTGTTTTTCGATGTAGGTTCCTTTCAGATGCTGTTGAAGGCGATCGCCGCAGCATCTTAATATCGCAGGACAAAATTGTAAGAACCAACCGGGTTTGGGACTGCAAGTGCAGAAAATGTTCTACAGACTGCGACTGCCCTGTTTACTTAATAAATTGTATAAAACAAGCTAAAACATGGATACACAAAATCAAGCAATAGGCTCAGAATCTCCCGAAATTGACTCGCCAGCCAGCGGGGATGCGGTAGAGACAAAACTTGCCGAAACCGAGGTAAACCAGCCGCCAGCAGAGATTGTCAACAACCAGTACCGACAGCAACTGATTATGGCTCTAGCAGCAGTCAGAGATGGCGATTTTAGCGTTCGTTTGCCGGCCGACAACGGCTTGGGTGAAATTGCTAAAGTTTTTAATGAAATGGTGAGTGTCAATGAAAAATTTGCCGACGAAATCGATCGCGTCAGTCAAGCAGTTGCCGAAGAAGGAAAAGTCCCAAAATCAATAGAATTTAAAGAATTTAAAGGTTCTTGGGTTAGCAGTATTGACGCGGTGAATGCGACGCTCCACAGCTTAATTACCCCGACGATAGACATGGCGCGAGTGCTGCACGCTGTAGCTAAAGGCGATTTGTCTGAAAAATTTAGCTTAGAATTTGAAGGAAAACCGATGAAAGGATTGTTCCGCCGTATTGGAACTACTCTCAACAAAATGGTAGACCAATTAAATGGTTTTTCCTTAGAAGTAACTCGCGTCGCCCGGGAAGTTGGCAGCGAAGGCAAATTGGGTACTCAAGCACAGGTAGAAGGGCGATCGGGTATTTGGAAAGAAATTACCGAAAGCGTTAACTTGATGGCGGCAAATCTCACCAATCAAGTGCGAAATATTACGAAAGTTGCAATTGCGATTAGTGTCGGTGATTTGAATGAAAAAATTACAGTTGAAGCTGAAGGGGAAATTTTGCAACTGAAAGATACTCTCAATCAAATGGTTGACAGTCTCAACGATTTTGCAAAAGAGGTGACGCGGGTAGCAAAAGAGGTGGGAACTGAGGGCAAGCTCGGCGGTCAAGCACAAGTGCACGGAGTGGCTGGTGTCTGGAAAGATTTAACCCAAAATGTTAATTTAATGGCCAGCAATCTTACGAGTCAGGTACGCAATATTGCTGAAGTTACTACGGCGGTAGCTAGGGGAAATTTGTCTGAGAAAATTACTGTGGAAGCTGAAGGGGAAATTCTGGAGCTGAAGAATACGATTAACGAAATGACTGTTCAGCTAAACGAGTTTGCTTTAGAAGTGACGCGAGTTGCTAGAGAAGTTGGCGTTGAAGGCAAATTGGGGGGTCAAGCAACGGTTGAGGGTTTGTCGGGTATTTGGCTGAGTTTGGCTGGAAATGTGAATATTATGGCGGCTAATCTTACGGAGCAAGTTCGGAGTATTGCGGAAGTTTCTACGGCTGTGGCTGAGGGAGATTTGTCTAAGAAAATTACTGTGGAAGTTCAAGGAGAAATTCTGGAACTGAAGGATACGCTAAATACAATGGTTGACCAGCTTAATACTTTTGCAGATGAAGTTACTGGGCTGGCGAAACAGGTAGTTGCGGGACAGTTGGGAGGACAGGCGACAGTTCCTGATATCAGCGGTACTTGGAAAGATTTGACGGATAATGTTAATGTAATGGCGGCTAATTTGACGAGTCAGGTACAGCAGATTTCTCAAGTGGCGATCGCAGTTAGCAGTGCTTCGGAAGAATTGATTGTCGAAAGCCAAAGTATGGGGGCTGTGGCTGAAGAAACTTCGGCTCAAGCGGGGACGGTTTCTGGGGCGGCTGATTTAGTTAATAGCAATACTCAATCGGTAGCTACTGGGATTGAGGAGATGAATGTGAGTATTAAGGAAATTGCTAAGAATGCTTCGGAGGCTGCGACGGTTGCTAATTCGGCGGTGAAAATGGCTGAAACTACGAATGAAACTATCACTAAACTTGGCGTTAGCAGTGCTGAAATTGGTAATGTTGTCAAGGTGATTACTTCGATCGCCCAACAAACTAATTTGCTGGCTCTGAATGCTACAATTGAGGCGGCGCGGGCTGGAGAAGCGGGGAAGGGTTTTGCGGTGGTGGCGACTGAGGTGAAGGAGTTGGCGAAACAAACGGCGGCGGCGACTGAGGATATCAGCAAGAAGGTGGAAGCTATTCAAGCTGATACTAAAAGTTCCGTGCAGGCGATCGCCCAAATTACTTTTATTATCAATCAAATCAGCGATTTTCAAACGACGATCGCCAGTGCAGTGGAGGAACAAACGGCTACAACTACCGAAATTGCGCGCAACGTGCATCAATTGGCGATCGGTTCTGAGGAAATTGCCCGCAATATTACCAGCGTCGCCGATGCAGCGGGAAGTACCGCCACCAGTGCTAGCAATACTCAAAATTCGGCGATCGAACTGTCAAAAACTGCAACCCTACTGCAAGGACTTGTCAATCAGTTTAAGTATTGATTTTGTCAGTTGACAGTAGTCAGTAGTCAGTTGTTAGTTGCTGCTATTCTCGTTTCCATGCCTAGCCTGGAAACCAGTTAAATATAAAGCCAAAGTTACTAAGCAGGATATCTAAATATTAACCGAGACAAGCTACCGATTTTATTAGCCATACCAATTCTAAAATAATTACATTGTGCGTCCTGGAATGCTTAAAATCAATCCCCAATCAGGTAATTGCGGCTGCACCCGACATCATTAGGTTGTGCGTCCAAGACTGCTTAAAATGAATTCTCAATGACCAATGACTAATGACCAATGACTAATGACTAATCACTCAACTCCCAATTACCAAAAATGCCAACCTACTCAAAACCAATTTCATTAATTCTAATTGGTGGCTTTTCGGATTCTGAAAATCAGACCTTGCGCGAAACGTTAAAAGCAGAGGAATATGTATTTGCCACAAGTACGGATTTATACAATTGCTTAGATATCGCTGAGTGCCACCATCCCAAAGCTGCAATCATAGATTTTGCAGCGATAGAACACAATTATTTGGCGATTATCCAATTTTTGCAGTTGTTACAAATACCCACGATAATTCTCAGCGACGAATTAGCAAAAAATATGATTCAGTATTTGTCGATGGCAGGCATATTCGCCACTCTCAAAAAAACCAACAATCAATTAGAATTGCAGCGCGCCCTGGCAATTAGTGCATATCCAAACAGTGGCAATACAATTGATTGTCATAGTCAATTTCTGGATTTCAACTTAGGCAGCAGCCAAACAGGAAAACACAACAAATTACAGGATGTGGTTAACAAAGCCATCGGCACAGCAGTTTCTCAAATGAGCGAAACGATCGCCTGCGAGGTAGAATATGAAATGCCATCAGTTCGAGCGATGTCCCCACTATTTTTGCAAAAAAACTTGATTGAAATCTTGGGAAAAAACTTAGTATCTGTAGCGCAACTTGATTTTAGCGGTAATTTATCCGGTTCGGCTCAAATGTTGTTTTCCTGCGAGGCTGCCGATGCTATTGTCTTAGCTATCAACGGCGGTGGCGATGTCGCCAGCGAAGAATTCAAGCAAGATAAAGCCGACATCATGGGAGAAATTGGCAATTTAGCTATTAGCGGTATCGTGGGCACATTTAGCAACACATTAAAATACAATCTAGATTATGTAGTTCCCAACTATATAGAAGGTTATGTGGATGAAATTTTTAGTGCTATGAATTTCACTATGAGGTCAACAATTTTACTATTTATGTCTCATTTCAAAATTATAGATATTGGCGTAGAAGGCGATTTGATTCTATTTTTTCAAGCTCGCTTACTACTCGATTTGTTATTTAGAGCTTAATAAAATGCCTAAAATCAAAGTTTTAATTGTTGATGATTCGGTAGTGGTGCGCCGATTGTTGAGTAATGTACTTGACGGCGATGCAGCACTGGAAGTTGTGGGTACTGCACCCAACGGTAAAATTGCTTTGGCTAAGATTTCTCAGGTGCATCCAGATTTGATTGTGCTGGATGTGGAAATGCCGGAAATGGACGGTTTGGAGACGCTGGCGGCAATCCGAAAACTTGACGGAGACATTCCAGTAATTATGTTTAGCGCGCTCACGGAGTTGGGCGCTGTTACTAGTCTAAATGCTCTGGCCCTGGGTGCTACGGATTACGTTACCAAGCCTCACAATATGATGAGCAAGGAAGCGGCGATAGAACAAGTCCGCGAGCAATTGATTCCGAAAATTAAGGCTTTTTGCAATGGCGGTAACAGGAAAAATTTGGGTAAAATTCCGGCTACAAAGAATGCAGAGGTTGCTATTAGAAAAACGCTCATTGAAGCGGGTTTTATATCGTCTAATTCAGCGGCAAATATTAAAGCTAAAGTCGAAATTGTGGCGGTTGGGGCTTCGACGGGAGGGCCAAATGCTTTGGAAACTGTTTTGCAGGGTTTGCCGGCTAATTTCCCTGTACCAATTGTGATTGTGCAGCATATGCCGCCGGTTTTTACGAAGCGTTTGGCCGATCGACTCGCCGAAAAGTGCAAAATTAGAGTGGAGGAGGCTGTGACGGGAAGTATTGTCGAACCGGGAGTTGCTTGGATAGCGCCCGGTGATTATCACATGGTGCTGGAAAAACAGGGTTTTCGAGGGCGAATTGTCACGAATCAGGAGGCGCGGGAAAATTCTTGTCGCCCTGCGGTTGATGTGCTGTTTCGATCGACTGCTAAGATTTATGGTGCTGGTGTTTTGGGCGTGGTGTTGACTGGAATGGGGCAGGATGGGCTGCTAGGCTGTCAGAATATCCGGGAGGCTGGGGGTAAGATTATTGTTCAAGATGAGACTAGCAGCGTAGTCTGGGGGATGCCGGGAAG
>NZ_JADEWV010000490.1 GCF_015207455.1 Microcoleus sp. LEGE 07076 | reverse complement strand
GCGTTACCGCGAGGCAGAACTTCTTCAGGGAAGATGAAGTTTTCGTGAGGTTGGTCTGTTGGAGCCATCCAAGCACGAATGCCTTCGTTAAGCAGAATGTTCTTAGTGTAGAACGTTTCAAACTCAGGATCTTCAGCTGCACGCAATTCTTGGGATACGAAGTCGTAGGCGCGCAGGTTTAATGCTAAACCGACGATACCAATGGAGCTCATCCACAAGCCTGTGACAGGTACGAACAGCATGAAGAAGTGCAACCAGCGCTTGTTGGAGAAGGCAATTCCGAAGATTTGGCTCCAAAAACGGTTGGCTGTCACCATTGAGTAGGTTTCTTCAGATTGAGTTGGGTTGAAGGCGCGGAAGGTGTTTGAACCTTCGCCGTCTTCAAACAGGGTGTTTTCTACGGTTGCACCGTGGATAGCGCACAGCAGCGCGCCGCCCAAGATACCTGCAAAGCCCATCATGTGGAAGGGGTTGAGCGTCCAGTTGTGGAAGCCTTGCAGGAACAAGAGGAAGCGGAAAATTGCTGCTACGCCGAAACTGGGGGCGAAGAACCAGCCTGATTGACCCAAGGGGTACAGCAGGAACACCGAAACAAACACGGCGATGGGGCCGGTGAATGCTAGGGCGTTGTAAGGGCGGATGCCGACTAAACGGGAGATTTCGATCTGACGCAGGCAGAAGCCGATCAGTGCGAAGGCGCCGTGGAGGGCGACAAAGGCCCACAGTCCGCCGAGTTGGAACCAGCGGGTGAAGTCCCACTGTGCTTCCGGGCCCCACAGGAACAGTAGGGAGTGTCCGAGGCTGTTGGCTGGGGTGGATACTGCGACGGTGAGGAAGTTGGCTCCTTCGAGGTAGGAGCTTGCCAAACCGTGGGTGTACCAGGATGTGACGAAGGTGGTGCCGGTCAGCCAGCCACCGATGGCCATGTAGGCGCAGGGGAATAGCAGGATGCCAGACCAGCCTACGAAGACGAAGCGATCGCGCTTGAGCCAGTCGTCGAGTACATCAAAGATGCCTCTTTCGGTCTGGGCGCGTCCGACTGCGATTGTCAT
>NZ_JADEWV010000268.1 GCF_015207455.1 Microcoleus sp. LEGE 07076 | reverse complement strand
TCTTTGAGATGCTTATTTTTCAGCATTTAGGTTTCCCCCCAGCCACGTGTTTCGTTGAATCACCCTTATTTTCGCCTGGTTTAATTGACTTTATACTACCCCGTCGTAAAAAACCTACACCTGTCAGCCTTGTTAAGGGGGGTTAGGGGGGATCTCCGGGTTTAAAAACACCCTAGGGCGATCGAGAAGAATCATGGCCAATGCCCGATGCCCGATGCCCCATTCCCTATTCCCTATTTCTGATTCTTAATAATATCCTCCAACTTTTTACCAGCAGGAAGTTCAGTAAACACCCGATCGCCCGCCTTAGCACCCTCTAAAATCTGAATCTTGTTACCAATAGTCGATCCAACAGTCACAGGCTTAAACTTCGGCTGTTGTTTCTCGTCAGGAACTAGCACACCAGTTTGACCTTTATTCGTCACAATAGCCACCGTGGGGACAACCAAAGCATTGCTGAGCTTTTGACCGACAAATTTCAAATCTACGTTCATACCCGACTGCAAGAAATCCTTGCCCGTATCGAGCGCAACTCGCACTTGAAACAAGGTTACATCCCGTTCTTTAACAGCTTCCGGCGCAATTAATTTCACCTTGCCTTTAAACACTTTGTCGGGATAAGCATCAGCCACAATTTCAACCACTTGACCCGGTTTAATTTGACTGATATCTGCCTCCGGCACTTTCGCCAAAACCTCCACATCTTTAGCCAGAGCCACAATCGATGTCGAAGTAGCCGAAGTAGCTTCCGATGCCGAAGTTGCCGGAGTTACAAAAGCTCCTTGAATTGCGTATCTTTGGGTAATAACTCCGGCAAAAGGAGCGCGAACTTTCGTATCTTCTAACTGCACTTCTTGAAAACGGACTTGAGCCTGAGCTTCGGCTAAATCAGCTTTAGCGGACGCTATTTCTTCCGGGCGAGCACCGTTTTCTTGGGCGGCCAATTGGCTTTTTGCTTCAGCAACTGCTGCTTCGGCTTTAGCGATTTCTTCTGGACGGTTGCCGTTTTCAGTTTGCGCTAATTTGCTTTTTGCTTCGGCAACTTCTGCTTCAGCTTTGGCAATTCCTTCCGATCGCGTGCCGTTTTGCAACTGCTTTAATGCTTGCTGCTCAACTTCCAAAGCAGCTTGCAGTTGCTGAATTTGCGACTTCCGACTTTCTTGCAGTTGTTGCAGGCGTTTTTGGGATTCTGTTAATTTAGCTTGGGCAGTGCGATTTTCTTTGATTAATTCATCCAGTTTATCTTGAGCAAGAGCGCCTTCTTGGACTAACGGACGGTTGCGTTCCACCCGCTGAGCTGTTAGTTCGGCTTGAGCTTTACTCGATTCAATTTGCGTTTGTGCTTGGGCAATTTCTTGTTTTGAACTGCCGGTTTGAGCATCTGCTAAACGAGCTTGAGCTTGAGCTAAACGAGCTCGCCCTTGGTTTACTTCTTCTACACGGCTGCCGGCTCGCAGTTGCTGCAAATTAGCTTGAGTTTGCTGCAAGCGGGCTCTGGCTGCTGCAACTTCTTCGACGCGGCTGCCGGCTTGGAGTTGAGCCAGAGTGGCCTCGGCTTGCTCTAAGCGCGCTTGGGCGCTGGCGATGTCTTCCGATCGATTCCCTGCTTCAATTTTGGCGAGTTTGGATCGCACGCTGGCTTCGCGGGCTTTAGCTTGAGCCAGTTGAGCTTCTACATCGCGGCTTTCCATCCGCGCCACGATTTGTCCTGCTTCGACTTTATCGCCCTGTTCGACAAATAATTCTGCGATGCGCCCGGAGCCTTTGGGGCTGAGATTCACGCGCTGTACCGGCTGCACAGTCCCGCTAGACGTGATCCGCACCGTCAGGTTTTGGGCTTCCACCGGCACTGTCATTGTGGCGAGCGCATCTACTTTTGGCTGCGATCGAATTTTTGCTATATATAAGGTAGTCGGTACAGCTAGCAACCCGGCTACAACCAAGCCGATTGCCCACCGCTTCGGCTTCCGCGCGGGTTTCTTCGGAGACTGCTTTTGGGCGGTTTTATTATCTGCAATTTTGGTCTCTGCGGCCTTGGTGTCTGCAATCTGAGAATCTTCCACCTTGACCTGAGCAGTTTCCTCTTTAGGACTAACTATCATACCGACTTACCAGCTAATTTAATCTCAGGATTACCTTAAAGGTAAAATTTTTGCGGATGCTTGGCATCGTCTTTCAGACTCATCCTACCGGGTGATTTAAAAAAAGTTCCCCAACCAGCACCTGTAAACAATTATAGCCAATTATTGCAACTTATTAAATAATGTTAAGCTTTTTCTGCCTTAAGATGTGGGCCCAAACTTCCCTCGGGCGGAGATCGACCCCGCGCTGAGTTGCCCCACAGCAATCGCAGGGCGATCGGGCAGTGCTAATCTCGTAACGGCACAATCTGAAGACGCTGACTCTCATAAACCCGGTTTCTCGATCGCCAAGCTTAAATCCTGAACACATCTGCCACGAACCCGCAACAGGTTAAAATATTTTGCAAATCCGTTAAAAATGGAAAACAAAAAAATGAATCGTCCTCAAAGCGTTACAATTCTGGCAATATTGCAGCTAATCAGTGGGATATTCAGTCTCCTTGACGGCTTGTTTATCTTACTATTTGCAGGCGTTTTGGGCGGTCTCGGCGCGGTTGGATTTGGCGCAAAAGTTGGTACTGTCATCGGCGGCTTCATTGCAATTTTTTCGGCGATCGCTATAATTATCGGAATTATTTCCCTAGTCTTAGGATGGGGTTTGTTTCAACTAAAAAAATGGGCTTGGACTGGAACATTAATTATCCATGTCATCGCCGTCGTAACGCAAATTGCCAAATTGTTTGGTAGCGCAGGTGCAGCAGTCAATTTTCTATCTCTGGGTTTTGCAGCAGCTAGCATTTATTACCTGCTGCGGCCGGATGTTAAACAAGCGTTTTCTATTTAATCTATTAATCGTCTCTGATTTGTGAATATTTTTTTGTGAACCGCAGAGGCGCAGAGAACGCAGAGAAAGAGAGGATAATAGACAGGTTTAAAAATACTGTTAGGATGGTTATTTGCTTGAATTAACGATAGTGAATTCTCGGGTCAAAAAAAGCATAGGAAATATCAACCGCCAGATTTATCAGTACAAAAGTCACAGACACAAAAATTACTCCACCTTGGACAATCGGGTAATCCCGCGTCAGAATTCCGCTGTAAATCCAAGAACCAATTCCCGGCCACGAGAAAATCGTTTCAGTCAGAATTGCGCCACCCAAAAGCGTGCCAAACTGCAAACCTATCGTTGTGACGATCGGCAAAAACGCATTTTTCAAAGCGTGTTTCAAAATTACCCAATATTCCGGCAATCCTTTAGCCCGCGCCGTGCGGATGTAATCTTGCGATAACACTTCCAGCATTGCAGCACGAGTAATTCGAGCGATAATTGCCAAGGGGATTGTTCCTAAAGTTAAGGCTGGGAGTACGAGATGGGCGATCGCATCCCGAAAAGCCGCCAAATCCCACCTCAGCAAAGCATCCAAAACATAAACACCAGTAATCGGCTTAAAACCAAACCCCAAATCTACACTAATCCGCCCGCTAGGAGGCAGCCATTTTAGATAAACAGCAAACAAATAAATCAGCATCAATCCCAACCAATACACGGGTAAAGATACCCCAATCAAAGAACCGCTCATCGTCAGATTGTCCAGCCAGCTATTTTTCCGGACAGCAGCCAAAATTCCCGCCGGAATTCCGATTATAAGTGCCACCAACATCGCCGCCACCGACAGTTCCAAAGTAGCAGGCCAGCGACTTCTAATTTCATCAACAATCGGAATACCGCTAATAATACTATTTCCCAAATCAAAGCGAATCAAACTCCCTAAAAAAGCCAAATATTGCCAAGGTAAAGGCTGATTCAGACCCAATCTCGCCCTCAAAATTTCCACCTGTTCGGGAGTTCCCCGTTCTCCCAAAAGCACAGTCGCCGGGTCTCCCGGTATCAAATGCAAAAAAGCAAATACTAGCAGTGTAATTCCGAACAGAACTGGTAATAGTCCCAGCAAACGTTTAACAATATATTGAAACATCACTCGATCTCATTCACCTTGGAAATTTGCCAAAATCTGATCGACCGTTTCTTCTACCGTTAGATTGGTTGAATCCAGCCAGTAGCCAAGGCGAGGAGTTTCGGTACGGAGAATGCGATCAAATTCATAAACCATTGCTTCGTTGGCATATCCGGTCTTCGATCTTGCTGCATCCCGTGCAGCTACAACTTCTGCCTTCGGACACAGAACGATCGCGGACAACGGCACATCGTGGAAAGTGGCAAGTACCTCAGCCAGTGCCGAACCAATGATGATGTCTTGATAAACCACCGTAAAACCAGCCTGGAGATAGTGTCGCGCTACCATTGCTGCCAAATGATAGCGCAGTTGAAGCTGCTGATATGCCTCTGCTGACAAATTTAACGCCATTTGGGCCTGTCCATTCACAATCATGCGACGAAAGATATCGCCGCGAAGGTGGACAGTTTTGGGCAACCGTTCGGCAAGAGATTGGGCAACACTTGATTTTCCAGCAGCCATATTCCCGGTAATCACAATAATTTGTGGCTGATGATTTGCAGGTGGTCGATCGCTGTCCATACTGTTTGTTAAGGTAAATTAATGTAAAGTATGAGAATCGAGGAGATGTGTCTCGATCGAACTTCTCAATTTTTGCTAACATCCTCAAAAGACTCGGAACCTAAAGGACTCGGAATCCAACCTTTAATATTCTTGCGTTTCCCTAAAAGCGGCTGCGAATGTACGATCGCCATAAAAAGCTACGATCGGCTATAAATTAGCTGGTTCCGGGGCTCGTTCTGATTCCCCAATCTTCGCTGATTCCGAGTCAGCGCGCAACTCACTATTTTCGACAGTAATTGCTAGTTTAAATCCTAACGCTTCGAGCAATTCTACAAAACAGTAAATTTCTGAACCTGCACTTGCTGTCAACATTTTGTCAAGCTTTTCATGATGCTGTTTTGCCGAAGCAGAAAGAGCATTCATCCTGATTCGAGCCTCAATTACCTTTGTAATTGCATTTCTAAACAGTTCACGTTCAGGATCTTTTTCTTCCAAGATAGCCTCAATATAACCAGCAGCTTCTTCCGGCTCTTTGAGAGATTCAATTAGGTACTCGCGGTAGCTATCACTCGCAGGCATTTTCACGTTTTTCATAGTCTGTCCAGTATTCTATAGCTTGTCGAATGTCTTGTTCTTGGGTGCTTTTATCCCCAGCTATGAGGATTACCACAATTGTCAAATCAACTTGTCCAAAGTAGACGCGGTAGCCCGGGCCATAATTAATTCTGAGTTCAAAAACTCCTTGTCCCACTGACTTAAAATCTCCGAGATTACCTTGCTCAACTCGGTCAAGCCTAGCCTTGATTCTAACTCTAACATTCCGATCGCGGAGGGCATCAAGCCACTCGGTGAATGGTATTCTACCCTCTGCTGTAGTGTAACGTCGAATTTCTCTGGGTTGTACTTCCATAATTTTATCACACTCGATCGGCAATTTCTATAGTAGAGCGATCGGCAGTACATTCAGCATGAAAATCACTTTTTTAAGACTTACTAACTTCCTCAAAAGACTCGGAACCTAAAGGACTCGGAACCCAACCTTGAACATTCTTGCGTTTCCCTAAAAGCGGCTGCGAATGTACGATCGGCAAACGCACCGCCTCCCCATGCAAAATCTCGCTAACTTCCCCATAAATTTTCGCCCTAACTGCTTTATCCCCACTCGCCCTTCCCTTATCTAAAAGTGCCAAAACCTGCGGATTTTTCCAATTTCCCAAATCCGCCGTCGAACCAGGGCCGAAGTGAGGATAATAAAAATTGTCAGGATCGCCATAATCTCCAGTCCAACCCATCATAAAAGCTTGGAATCCGGGAGGTTTTAGCCGATCGGCCAAATAAGCAGACCAATCCTTTGTCAGCAACTTTACCCGAATCCCGATCGCACTTAAATCCGCCGCAAAAGCTTCTGCGATCGGCTTCGGCGTGGGAAAATAGGGACGGCTGACCGGCATATACCACAAATCCAAATCAAAACCGTTCGGATAACCGGCCTTCGCCAGCATTGCTTTAGCTTGCTGCGGGTTAAATTCGTAATCTTTAACTTTTTCAGACTCCGCCCAATTCAGCGCAGGCGGGATAAATTGTGAGTCGTGTTTTCCTAGTTCTCCCCAGAAAGCCTTGACTATGGCTTGCTTGTTGATTGTTTGGGCGATCGCCCGCCTGACTTCCGGTTTCGACAAAGGCGCGTAACCCGGATTTAACGCTAAATAACCCACATTAAAAGAAGGACGCAAAACAGTTTCCAAATTAGCATCCGCCTGCATTTCTTTCAATTGATCCGGCGTTAAATCCACAGTAAAATCAAGTTGACCGGCCCTCAATTGAGCCAGTCTCGCCGCCGGATCCTCAAAAAAACGAAGTACCAACTGATTGACTTTCGGCGTTCCAGTTGTCCAATAATTCGGATTTTTTTCTAAGACAATGCGATCGCCCGAGATCCATTCCTTAAACACAAAAG
>NZ_JADEWV010000026.1 GCF_015207455.1 Microcoleus sp. LEGE 07076 | reverse complement strand
TATGCCCCATGCCCAATTACCCATTACCAATTCCGGTCATTAAAAAAAGAATTTTGTCTAGCAATTGCTGAGGGTGAATCGGTTTAGCCAAACAATCGTTAGCTCCCGCCGTCGCTAAAGATACTTGATCGGCAGGAATTTCATAGGCGCTTAAAGCCAGGATTTTGAGATTTTCAGTAGCGGGTTTTTGGCGCAGTTGGTGAATTATTTCGCAGCCATTCATCCCGGGCAAACGCATACTGACAATCACAGCATTCGGCTGCAAAAGTTCTATTTGTTCTACCGCCGCCGAACCTTCAATCATCCACACCACTTGCAGTCCTGCTGCTGTCAGGATATCACAAATCACCATGGCAGTTTCTTCATCTTCTTCGACGAGTACGAGGCTGCTTCGCGAGGAAGAGTGCAGCGGTAAAGATGAATTCAATTTTTCATATTTTAATTTTGTGGATTCATCTTTGGTGTTAGTTTGGATGGGTATAAAAACGGTAAAAGTAGAGCCGACATCAACTGTAGAGTTGACTTCGATCGCGCCGCCGTGAAGCTCTACTAACTGTTTGGTTAAAGCCAATCCCAGACCGGTGCCGCCGTATTCGCGGCGGTAGGGGGAATCCAACTGCTGGAATTTTTGAAACAAAAGCGAGCGCTGATCTTCGGGAATTCCAATGCCACTATCTTTGATTTGAAACACAGCAGTGCTACCGGGCGGTGCAGTACCGGGCTGTCGCACTTCCGGCGTTCGATTTGGATCTTCAGTCACCCAAACTCGCAGGATGACTCGCCCGCCTTCGGGAGTAAATTTAATTGCATTTCCTAATAAATTGAAAAGAATTTGTCTCAAGCGGCGTGGGTCAGCGGTGAAGAGATCGCACTCTTGTGCGATCCGCTGTTCTTGAATTAATTCAACGCCTTTAGCGGCAGCTTTTTCTTTGAGGGCGTGGAGGCTTTGAGAAGCTAATTTAGAAATTGAAAATGCACTAATTTTTAATACTGCTTTTCCAGCTTCTACTTGCGATAAATCTAAAATATCGTTAATTAATTCCAATAAGTGGTCGCCGCTGTCCCGGATAGTTTGCAGGTACTGCCGCTGCTTTTGCAGCGGCACTTGTTTGGTGCCAACTTTGCCGTAAGACCACCGCAGCAGGGTGTCGGAAATGCCGATGACGCAGGTGAGGGGAGTCCGCAATTCGTGGCTCATAGCTGCCAAAAATTCGCTCTTGGCGAGGCTGGCAGACTGGGCGGCGACGAGTGCATCGCGTAGTTCTCGCGTGCGCTCTATGAAGCGCAGTTCTGAGGTGCATTTTTGTTGCTGAACTTCTGCATAAAGTTCGGCTTGGTAAATGGCGATCGCCAAATGTTCTGCTATTTGCCGCAAAAATGTTTTTTTGGTTTCTTCCCACTCCTGCACAGTACACTGGTGGGCAATTAGCAGCCCCCACAATTCGTCTTGAACTACGATCGGTACTAGCAACTTCGACCGCACCTTCGCCCGCCGCATCAACTCTAAAAAACAAGGGTGGGAAGAGTAAGTTGTTTCCACATCCGCGACGTACAAAGCCAAACCTTTGCGATACTTTTCTCTGTCGATGACTCCATCAGGAAAACACTGTGCGCCTTCACTAAAATTCAGTACAGACGAGATAGCATCGGTGGCTAAAGCTTCGTAGGTGACGCTACCTAAATACAAGAAAGAACCGAAATGTTCTTTGACTTCGCCAGAGCCAGAAACTGCTGCAGGTATTTGTTTGCCTAACTCGCCATCGGGCGGCGCAGGCACTTTTTCAAATTGATAAATTAACAGGCGATCGACTTCCAAAAACTCTCGCACTCTCGAAACTGCTTTTGACAAAATGACAGGCAATTCCAAACTCTGGCGGATTTGAGTTGTCACCTGATTGAGAAGTCGCTCTTGTGCGAGCTGTTGCTGCAAAGCATCTTCCACTGCTTGACAAAATGGAATGCTGGAACTGGGAATTTGTGCAAGATCGACAGCTTCACCAATCTGGTGCTGTAGCGTTTCCGGAGCGATCGGTTGGGGCGCAGAATTTTCCTGTATTTCTGTTTGGGCCTGTAGGGGAGGCTGACTGTTTTTGCTGGCCTCTGTCGCGAGAAGCTCCAGCAAATTCAGGGTAAATTCGCTTTGAATAGCTGCCGAGTTGGGCTGTATATTTTTTATTGCTTGTTTGAGGGGACGAAGGTCAATTGTTTTCCTGGTTGCGGGGGTTATTTCTGCGATTTTTTTTGCGAGGGGAGAGAGAAAATTGGCGATCGCCCTTGGCTCGAAGGTCAACTCCACATTTAATTGCGAATAGAGATATTTTTCGCTGTGTTTGCCTTTGTTTGTTGCCTGCTTATCTAATAGCTTGCCCCGCAGCAGCGCGCTAAACCGATCTGATACCACTACTGCAAACCTTTCCGACGAATTTTCCCCATTTTCATCATCCGCGAGCGCATCGTCGGCCAGCCAAATCGCTCCCGGGAGTTCAGCCATTTGCTGTAACAACTGGTAAGCAGCCTCAAAGGTTGCTAGCGGCAAAGTTCGATTTAAGCTTTTTGGTTTCAATCTAGGTATTTTTCCGGTTGTTTTCAAGAACACAAGATCGACGAGGCCGATGTTTTAGGGACGAAACCGGGGCGCAGCAGAGGGAACCGCACCCAAAGACTTGAGTTCGAAGCTATCACAAGGCAGGCTCGGAGCGGGCCCGCGAGTCCGACAGCAGATTTCTCCCTATAGTTGTCATTACTTTAAACAATCTTATTCCAGTATAATATCAATATATAATTTGTTAACTTCTACTTAACACTATCCGGGTAAATGAGCAATCCAACTCAACTCACCCCCGATTTCACGATCGGACATCTGCCGTCTCACCACTTCCAAGTGAGTGCTGCAACTCCAGGACAGGTAGTGGCTGAAAAATTCGAGCAAGAACCAGACCTGCCGGGAGTCATTATTACTCACGAATCACAGGTGTTGGGCTTAATTTCTCGCGTCAAATTTCGAGAGCAAATGATTTTTCCCGATCGCGTAGAACTTTACCGGGAGCAGCCGATTCGCTCCTTGTTAGATTTTATCAGAATTCCGCCTTTAATGATGGAGGAAAACTGGAAAATTGACGATGCCGTGCAAGCCTCTCTCAACAGGCAGAAAGACTTGATTTATGAACCAATTATTGTGGTAATGGAAAACCAGAGCCTCCGCATTTTGGATGTTCAAACTCTAATCATCGCCCAATCTAAAAATTTATCGCAAGCTTACAAGATCATTCAAAAATACCGAATAGAAAAACAAAAGCATCTGGCGATTATTCAAAAAGAACAGGCAAAGGTTCGCGAATGCCATGAGCTTTTAGAATCCCAAGTTATTGAGGCAGAAAAAACACAGAAAAGTCCGACTTTCCAGGAATTGGCAATTGTAAAACAAGCCGAACAAATTGCTCAAATGAATCAGCGATTTGTGAAAATTGCGAAGCTGATTTCCTCCGAAGGTCGCCAAGCATTTCAAGCTACTTTTCAAGGTGCTAATTCTATTTGCAACAATACAGATAAAATTTTGGGGGTTGGCAAAGCAATAGCTAACGATTTAGAAACGGTTAACCGCACTTCCCGAACAATCCGGGAGGCGATCGAACAAGTCAGGCATTTAGCAGTACAGGTGGCTGTAGTTACCAATCAAATAGGAAGCCAGCCCAGCGGCCTAACCCAAGTGAGCCTGGAAATTGGCAGACTGGCAAGTAAAACTTTTGAATTGGGGACTCAAATGGAGCAAATTGCCAGCCGGTTCAAACTGCGGGTTCACGAACTCACAGAAGCTGCAAGAGCGGGTGCTAATGTGGCTAAATCCGTGACCATCAAGATCGATCGCGCGGAAATGGCGCTGTTAGAGTTGGAGGAATTAATATCGGAGAAAGATTTCAATTCAATTCCACCTATTAAAGAACCTTTGGGAACCCAAAAAAGTGTGAAAACCCATTCTTTAGTTAAAGATATAGAACACGCAGAAGTAGCGGTTTCTGAGTTGGAAGAGATAGTTAAGCAGCAAAATTCATCGAAATATCTGATCGATAAAATTCAGCAGGCGCTGAAGTCCCAAAAACCATAAAATTCCAGATAGAATATGATGAAAAAACTGGATTGATAAAAAAAATAATGATTGAGTGTGTGACTATTTCAATAATGCTATTTATTTCATTGAAACTGGTAAAAATTAAACAGTTAGTGAGCGCACAGGGCCTAGACACCGGGTTTTTGGGGTTGTTGTCGCCTGTAACGGGTATTGAAGGGGAAAACCCGGTTGATCGCCCGGGACTCCAAGCAAAGGAACCGGGTTTTTTACCTTGGGTGCAGGCTGTAATGATGTATTTTTGTCAATGTTTCGCCAGTTTGGGAGATCCCTGCGCTATTGGTGTTAAATGTAGCCGAGTCTCAGTTAAATGAGGTACACCCGACCGCGGTAATGCGGCTGGCGGGTTCGCCGGCATGACTAATTACCCATTCCCATTACCAATTACAAATTATCAATTACTAATTACCGTTTGTACCTCATGTTGCCCAGAATTGCTATAGGGAGTTAAAAAAGGCTATGTAGGGCTTGTTGAAAAAGTCTTTTCGTTAAGGTCAGGAGTCAGGAGTCAGGAGTCAGGAGTCAGAATTAGAGGACGTAAGAATAGTCAGTAATCTAGGAAAGTGATTGACTTTTGATGGTTTAAAAGCTGATTTTTTGCACCTCCTACACTTGTGATCCCTCTAAATATATTGATTTATCTAGGTTTTTGGTTAAATCAGCAAGCCCTATGTAAATTGCAAAAACAGATAAATCTCAAATAGAGCTTAATTAATAGGTGATAATTATGACAATTCTGCTAGTAGAAGACGACACGATAGCAGTCAATTTGATGACCAAATTGCTGAATTCTCACAATTATAATGTAAATACGGCAGCCGACGGCGAAACAGCCTTGGAGTTGGCGCTGGCCTACGATTACGATTTGATTGTTTTGGATGTGATGATTCCTAAACTCGACGGCATTAGTTTGTGTCGGAAATTGCGATCGTCCGGCTGCAAAATGCCGATTTTACTGCTGACAGCGCTAGAAAGCAGCAGCAATTTAGTGAAAGGTTTAGAAGCCGGTGCTGACGATTATGTGGTCAAACCTTTCAATCTAGAAGAATTAATTGCTCGAATTCGGGCTTTGCTGCGCCGGGGTAAGGCAAGTTTGTCGAGTACAATTTTGACTTGGGAAAAACTGCAAGTCAACCCGGACACTACGGAAGTAACTTATGCCCAAAAAGTGCTGCATTTGACTCCCAAAGAGTACAATATGCTGGAACTTTTCCTGAGAAATCCCCGGCGAATTTTCAGCCGCAGCGCGATTCTCGATCGCATTTGGTCGGTAGGCGAATTTCCTCAAGAAGAAGCTGTTACCGCTCACATCAAGGGGTTGCGGCACAAGCTCAAAGGAGCCGGGATGACTGTAGATTTAGTGGAAACCGTGTACGGATTGGGCTACCGGCTCAAAAGTCTGCCGGAGGATATCGAGAACCCAAATGTGGCCCGGGAAACGGCAGAAACTACATCTGAATTCAGCGCACCCGGCCAGGAATTAAACAATGACGAACGCCGCCTCCAAGTCCTGACTGTAGTTGCGGCAATTCGGGGCAAGTTAAGAGCTAATTTTATCGAAAAGGTGGTGATATTCGATCGCGCTACCGCTCAAATCAAAACCGGAACGCTGGAGGAGAAACTGCGGCAGGAAGCTCAGGCGGAAGCTCACAAATTAGTCGGTTCTTTGGGAACTATCGGGCTACCGAGAGGTTCGGATGTGGCACGCAAGATAGAACATTTGTTCAAGGCCCAAAACGTCTTGAAACCGGGGACTGCTCAGAAGATTGAGGAATTTCTGCATTTGCTCAAACAGATATTGGATCGCCCGCTGCCGGCATCTGAAACCGATTTGGTCGATCGGGTTGCCCATCCGCGCCGAATGCTGATCGTTGATGATGATCATGTTCAGAGCGAGCAACTGAAAATAGCAGCAGCCGGTTCCGGATTCGAGATAGAAGTTGCCAACTCTCGGGAAGCGGCAAGAAGTGCGATTTATCAACAGCCTCCCGACGCGATTTTGCTGGATTTGACTTTTTCCAGAGTTCGAGAAAACGGACTTACTCTGTTAGCCGAACTCCGCAGTGAAAAACCGGATATTCCGGTGATGATTTTGAGCGCGAACAATCAATTGAGCGATCGAATTGAAGTTGCTCGTTTGGGAGCTTCCGGCTTTTTGCACAAATCGCTACCCCCAGCAGATATACTCAAAGCAGTCGGTCAGATTCTCGACCATACAGACCCTGCCGAAGCTAAAGTTATGGTGGTAGACGATGACGTGCATCTATTGGCTGCACTGAAAATAATTCTGCAACCTTGGGGTTTTCAAGTAACAACATTGGATCAACCAGAAAACTTCTGGGAGGTACTCGAAACCATTTGTCCCGATTTGCTAATTTTAGATGTGGAGATGCCCGGTTATAGCGGTATTGAGCTGTGTTTGGCGGTGCGGAACGATTTGCGCTGGAGCAAGCTCCCCATCCTATTTTTGACGGCTCATTCCGAGTCGGAAATAGTGCGCCAAATGTTTGTCGCAGGTGCTGATGACTACGTTAATAAGCCGATCGTGGAACCGGAATTGATTGCTCGCCTCCTGAATCGTTTGGAGCGGATTCAACTGAGGCACAGACTGGCTCAGACACAGCGCTAAGCAACTGCGTGGGGGTAGGCACTCTTAGCACTACCCCAACATATTTGTGCAACTGATGCGAGGATTGCGGCAGTTGGGTACTTCTAACCCGCCCGTGAAACCAAAATTGCCCGATCGGCAAAAACACAGGCTAATTTAAAACAGTATTTACAATCACACGAAAGCAATGGTATTACCCTCAGAAACAGGCGCTCTCAATGACAGCGACTGCGAATTAATTGACGCTCCGGCTGCTATTCAACCTCACGGCATCTTGTTGGTGCTGGAATCTCCGCTGTTGAAAATTTTGCAAGTTAGCAACAATATTTTTGAGGCTTTAGGTCTTTACCCCGAAGCAGTTTTGGGCAAGTTTTTACAGGAATTTGTTGAGAGCGAGGAAATTGAGGCAATTGAAAAAGTTTTAGCCCAAAACTGCGCTCGACCTCACCCTATTAGATTATCATTGACCTGTCAAAATTGCCAGTCGGTTTTTGAGGGAACGCTGCATCAATCGAGTTCAGTATTAATTGTGGAACTAGAACCCGTTGTGGAGCTAAAAGCTAGCGATTGTTTCACTTCTGATGATTTGGTTCAAGAGCCGATCGACAAAATCCACAAAACACCAAACCTGCAAATGCTGTGTCAGACAGCAGTTGCGGAAGTGCGGAGGACAATCGGTTTCGATCGGGCGATCGTCTATCAATTTGATGCCACCGGTGCCGGGAAAGTCGTCGCCGAAGACAAAATAGAAAGTTTGGCTCCTTTATTGGGACTGCACTATCCGGCTACGGATATTCCCCCGCAGGCAAGAATCCTGTTCAGTATGAATTTAATTCGGTTTATTCCCGACCTTGACTATCAGCCCGTCCAACTAATTCCTGACTGCAATCCGCTGACAGGTCGCCCCCTGGATCTGAGCTTTTCCTGGTTGAGAACAGTTTCCCCTTGCCACGTTCAATATCTCAAAAATATGAACGTTGGCGCTAGCATGACAGTGACATTAATGAAAGACAAAAAACTCTGGGGATTGATCGCTTGTCACCACCAAACACCAAAGTATGTCAACTACAAAACAAGAACGGCTTGCGAATTGCTAGCAAGATTTGTGAATCTAGAACTCAACTACAAACAAGATAGCGAAGACCGGGAATATGCAACTTATTTAAAACAAATTTCTCATAAGTTAATCGCAAAACTTTCTCAAAAACACTGCTTTGTAGAAGGTTTGCTTAAATGCCGAGATGAATTTCTGGCATTGGTGGGCGCTACTGGTGGAGTTGTGTGTGCCAATCAAAACATAACAACCTTCGGCACTGTGCCGGAATTGGCAGAAATCGAAAACTTAATTGGTTGGATAAAAACTCAAATAAATAATGATATTTTTCATACCGATTGTCTTTCAAAACTGTATCCGCCAGCAGATAAGTTTAAAGAAATAGCTAGCGGTTTGCTGGTGCTGGTTTTGTCCGAGATGGAAAATTCTTACGTTTTGTGGTTCCGTCCCGAAGCAATTCAAACTGTTAATTGGGCAGGTCTACCAGACTGGCCAATAAAATTGAAGCCGGATGGCAGCCCGTTGATGTCTCCTCGCATTTCCTTTGATTTGTGGGTAGAAACTGTGAGGTTAAAATCTTTGCCTTGGCAGCAGTGCGAAATTGAAGTTGCCCGAGAACTGCGAGTGGCGATTGCTAGTATGCAGTTGCGGAAAATCAATCAGCAGCTAAACTTAGCTTTGTCGGCTACCAAAATTGGATTTTGGGACTGGGATGTACAGAACAGTCGCATTGTTTTGTCGAGGGAACACGAAGAGTTGTTCGGGTTGACGCCGGGAACTTTTGCGGGAGATTATCAAACTTTTGCAGCTTGTATTTGCCCATCCGATTTAAAAGGTATGGAGAATGCTGTGAATCAGGCCCTCGTCGAGCGATCGGATTATTGTCACGAACACCGGGTGATTTGGCCCGACGGCAGCATTCACTGGATTGAGGGGAAAGGTAAGTTTTTTTACAGCGAAGCGGGCGAAGCTGTGCGGATGGTGGGGACTGTTAGAGAAATTACCGATCGCAAAGCTAGAGAATTACAGTTGCGTTTGTTGGAATCAGCAGTCACCACGACTAACGACGCGGTGTTAATTACCGAAGCTGAACCGATTCGCGAACCGGGCCCGCGAATTGTTTATGTCAACCCAGCTTTCACGCGGATGACTGGCTATACGCTAGAAGAAGTTTTAGGCAAAACGCCGCGCATCTTGCAAGGAGAAAAAACAGATAGGGCAAGTCTCGATCCGATTCGGAGAGCTTTGGAAACCTGGCAGCCGGTGCGGGTTGACTCGATCAATTACCGCAAAGACGGGACGGAATTTTGGGTAGAATTGAGTATTGTGCCGATCGCAGACGAAAAAGGTGGGTTTACCCATTGGGTTGCCGTGCAGCGCGACATTAGCGATCGAAAACTTGCTGAAGCCGCCCTCCAACAGCTCAACGAACGGTTAGAAATGCGAGTTTTGCAGCGAACCAGACAACTAGAAAGCTCTCAAGTAGAACTCCGGGAAAGCGAAGCTTTATTTCGCTCTTTGAGCGAGAGTTCCCCTGTCGGCATTTTCAAAATCGATGCTGGGGGGAAATGTACCTATACAAATCCGCGCTGTCAAGCAATTGGCGGCTTCGCCGCAGCCGAAGCTTTAGGAAACGGCTGGATGCGGTTTGTTCACCCGGAAGACATTAAACTAATTCGGTCTAAATGGTCGGAATCGCGATCGCTAGACGGGAAATTTTCCTGCGAATTTCGTCACATCCAGCCAGACGGAACAATCAGGTTTTGTCGGCTAAAAACAGCTCCGATTTTTTCCGACCGAGGTCAACTAATCGGTCACGTCGGCACAGTCACAGATATCACAGAAAGTCGGGCAATTGAAAAAATGAAAAATGAGTTTATTTCGATTGTCAGTCACGAACTGCGAACGCCGCTTGCCTCAATTCGCGGTTCTTTAGGTTTGCTGGCGGCTGGGGTGCTCAAAGATCGACCGGAAACTGCCAAAAAGATGTTAGAAATTGCGTCTAACCAGAGCGAACGGTTAGTGCGTTTGGTCAACGATATTCTCGATTTAGAGCGGCTCGATTCGAGCCAAATTACGATCGTCAAGCAGTGGTGCGACGCGCAGGCGTTGATGGAGAAGTCTGCGGAAGCTGTGCTGTCTGTGGCTGCTGAAAATGAGATTAACTTGTCGATTTTGCCCTCTTCTGCACAAGTTTGGGCTGACCCGGACAGGATCGTTCAAATGCTGGTAAATTTGTTGAGCAATGCGATTAAATTTTCGGCTCCCGGCTGTACAGTAACTGTCAGGGTTGAAGATTTGGGCGATTCCCTACGGGATAGCTACGCTTCACGGGTTTTATTTGAAGTCAAAGATCGGGGCAGGGGGATTCCTGCTGATAAACTAGAAACTATCTTTGGACGGTTTCAACAGGTGGATGCTTCTGACTCCCGCCAAAAAGGAGGTACGGGTTTGGGTTTGGCTATCTGTCGCAGCATTGTGCAGCAGCACGGCGGCAGAATTTGGGTAGAAAGTGTTGTCTCTGAAGGTAGCACTTTCTATTTCACCCTACCTGCACCGTTTGAAGGCGAAGGGGGAAGTTTCAGCCAGCGGTTGGGAAATGTCGGCTGAAATTGGTTAAAATCCGATCGCACATCGGAGTCGGCGGTTGCAACCGCGTGCTGAGGGCCAAATCAGGTCGATCGCGCTCAATCTTTTGCTAAAATCTGGCAATTATTCAGAAAATTGGGTTTCTGCGTCCCGGAAAGTCCTAGTTTGGCTATTTTCAGAATTTCCTCATTTTTGTGATTTAGCTTATAGAGCGATCGGGTGATTGGTTACTTCCAACCCAGATTCCCCAGAAGTTCCACAGATCACCTTGGGGAGTCGGGTTTTTTTGTGGCGCATAAAGTCGATCGTCAGCAACTACAGTATTTATAGGTAGGGTAAGCTGTCGGACAAATAAACATTGTATGTTCAGGGATAGCTCGCGTGCCCACCCCACTCATTAGGGGATTTTTTTTGACATTCAATTTAAATGCCGCAACAGCTTAACAAGTCTTGAAATTACGGATACTTGTGTCGATCGACCAGGCTTTTTAACCAAGAATCTAGAATGCAGTGAAGTTTTTTGGTTAAAAACCCAGTTTATGCCTAGGAGCATCTCATATTTGCAAAAACACTTCTTGTAGCTTCTTCTAGCTTCCTCTTTAGTTCTGCCGAGTACCTCAAAACTCCAATTTCTAGCTTGACCCTAAAAGTGAGACGATCGCTTCTACCTAAGTGTTGTAATGCCGGCCCCAGCAAAAGCATATTCATCAAAAAAAAATGATGATCTTCATAATTCCCTCAGATTTGTTAGATATTGTTTGTTGTAGGTTGTTCAGTTAAAGGTCGCACTTTCAGTAGCATTCCGATGCCGAAGAACAAACGGGTTGTCAGACCGGTTCTGGTGTGTGAGGGTAGTTTCGATTAACTGCCGCGACAGTACAACCAACCGAAGTAAGTTAGGAGTAGGGCTCTACAAAATAGCCCGCGCCAAGTCTGAGTAAGTTGTTCAAAGATTTGTTGGAGATTTTAAAAATGTCCGATCGCCTATGTTCTAAAGGTAACAGCCAGCTTCTGTGCTATTACGCAAATGTTACCAACCAAATTCAGATAGTTCGGATTGAGAACATTGCTAATTCTTATTTTGAAAGAGTGGTGTTTCCGGGACAGCGACTGATGTTTGAAGCTGCGGCAGAAGCAGTTTTAGAAATTCACACCTGCGGGGTGGCAAGTGCTATTTTATCCGACAAGATTCCGTGCTACGTGCTGCGGGTTATAGAAGAGGTAAGTTGCGAGTTAGATATAGTTGTTACCCCCCAAAAAAGTGCGGTATTAGCCTGCTAAGATGCAGAAAAAATCAGAGGAACTAGACTGGCGCAACAAAGATATTAGTAAAGTAGTGTTTGGGGAGATAGAAAGGGAAAATGCCGAAAAATCTTGTGAATATTACCTTGGCTTTAGTGACGGAGGAAGTAGAAATTATCTTGGGTAATTATCCCAAATACCCCTACCAAGAAGCTTTTTCGCCCTGGGGCTTGCGGCAGGATTTGATTGCTTATGTACTCAGCCGAGTTCCTAATAAATATATTGCGATCGAATCGGGTGAGTCTCTCAACCAAAAAGTACAGATTCGCTGTTCTTCAGAGCAGTTGCTGCACATAGAAAATTTAATTCATACTGGAATTCGCGACGTGCTCCACAGCTATCAGAAGATAGATTGCGGCGTTTGGGAACAATTGAAATCTCCTGAGAGAGTTGCTAGTTGGTTTGGATAGTTTGCTGTCAATCAGGGATATGCCGATGGGATCGGCACTCTCGTCGGTTGGGCGATAGAGCTAGAATTGTCTAAAGCTCGATCGCGATTCACACTTTTGGTAATCACCGCAGCCTTCGCACGGGCCATTGGGGTTGACAGCACAGCGCAGAATTTCCGATCGAGCGTTAAAGCGACAGCTAGCATCTCCAACAACCCAGATGCCGCTTACAAATGTTCTTTCCGTCGGCAATGCGACAGACTGCACGTACAGGGCGATTTTTTGCAGTTGGTAGCGGCCGAATTTGAGTTGATAGCGATGGTGCCGTTCCAAAACAGCATAGGTTTGTCCCTCTAAATCTAGATAGTTCCCCGGTTGCGGTGTCCAATCCAGCCGAATGCTGCCCAAGGATTGGCGGGGGTGAGATAGAATCACTTCTACTGGTAAAGTATTTTGTTCCATGTGGCGGCGTGCCGAGCGAGTACACGCTGATGGTATCGCATTGCGAGACTTGGGGCGGTTGGGGTACGTTTGTAGTAAGGACTTGAGTCCTCTGATTTTTTATGAGGACTCAAGTCCTCGCTACCAACCAAACCGCATTTTTGGCAATCAAAACTCCCAAAAATATGCCATTCCTTCCATGATTCCCCAAGCGCAAGCAGCAGCAGCTAAATAATGGTTTTTACCGCCGCATTCGCGATGCCATGCTAAGAGTTCGGACATTGCGTTAGCGACGATTACTCCCCGAACATCTTGTTCAAACATACTGATATCGTTGCCAGAATCGCCGCAGACTAATGTTACTTCAGATGGAATTTGCAGGCGCTTTTGTAAATAAGTCAGAGCATTACCTTTATTGCTAGTTTTCGGTAAAATATCTACATCGCGATTGCTGCTAAAAATGATTTGACCTGCGAGTCCCGATGCAGTTAACTTTTGCTGCAATGCTTCGACAATCGAGCTGTTTTCTGCTGTTGGTTCCAGACAATAACTGATTTTCCAAGGATTTTGTACTTGTGGGGATTGGGGTTTAAGCTGCTTAAACTGCTGAGCTAAAGAGGCGATCGCCATTTTATCCCAGTCTTGAGAAATATGTTGGGCCCAATCTAAATCCTGAGTTCCATCTTGATAAATTTCGCTGCCTACACCTGCGATCAAATAGTCAGGTGCTAGCAGTTGTTTTTGGGAAATTAATTGGGAAGTTGAAGCATGAGAACGCCCGGTAGCGTACACCAAACAAATTTGCGATCGCATTGATTGCAAGCGCTGGTTGAAAACTTGGGTTGCTTCGTCATCTCCGACTAGCGTGTTGTCTAAGTCTGTAACTAACAAAAACTTCATTTTGGGAATTAGTCAGTAATCAGCAGTCATCCGTCATCAGTGATTGGTAATTGGGGAGCAATCGCTTCCTAAAATAATTTTAACTATTTATAAGAATTTGTTAAACAAAATACATTTATCAGCAATCCGATCGTTTAAGATTGCCCAAATTTAATTTGCAACAAGTGGTGTGAGTATTTTGGTGAATAATTCAACCTCCGTTAAAGCTTTTTGGCTGTGTTTCTTGATTTCTGGTGCGTCGGTGCCTTTGGGGTCGATCGCAGCCATAGCTCAAGTTCAGGATAACTCAACTCCAGAAGTTGGGCTAGAGGCGAGTGCCGTCCTTGGGGCTACTGCAGATGTAGCGCTCGCTGCTGCGTCTATTGAAATACCTCAGTCAGCAGAGACTAACTCAGCAGAGACTAACTCAGCAGTCGATCGCGCTTTACCCGAAACTGATGCAGCATGGGTGAATCGCGCTTTACCCAAACAAGATATAGTAGCAGTCGATCGCGCTTTACCCAAACAAGATATAGCAACGGTCGATCGTACTTTACCCGAAACTGATGCAGCATGGGTGAATCGCGCTTTACCCAAACAAGATATAGTAGCAGTCGATCGCGCTTTACCCAAACAAGATATAGCAACGGTCGATCGCGCTTTACCCAAGCAAGATATAGCAACGGTCGATCGCGCTTTACCCGAAACTGATAAAGCAACAGAGAATCTTGCAGCAACCGCCCCACAAATAACGCAGGCAATTCGCCCACTGCCCCCACAGGAGTTAGAAATTGCCAACACTCCTGCATCTCAAAATGTTGCTGAAGCCAGCAAAATTGCCGATATCAGCAGCGATAGCAGCACCGCTGAAGACCTCAGCATACAAGAAGACGCAGCACAAGTCACCTCTGTTTCCCAACTCTCCGACGTGCGCCCGACAGACTGGGCATTTCAAGCCCTGCAATCTCTCGTAGAAAGATACGGCTGCATAGCGGGATATCCCGACGGCACATTCCGAGGAAATCGGGCAATGACTCGGTACGAATTTGCCGCCGGATTAAACGCTTGCTTGGATCAAATTACCAAACAAATTAGCGGTTCTACTGGTAATTTAGTCACCCGAGAAGATTTAGCATCTCTGCAAAGATTGCAAGAAGAATTTGCGGCAGAATTAGCTACATTGCGCGGTAGAGTAGATGCTTTAGAAGCTCGCACTTCTGAATTGGAAGCGAACCAATTTTCAACTACTACTAAACTTAACGCCTTTGCTTGGTTTAACCTGACTGGAGCTTTTGCGGGCAAGCGAGTCCGAGTTGAAGCAACAAATGCAAAAGCTGCTCCCTTAGATCGAGTACCCGGACGCGATCCAGTTACTAACAGACCGATCGTGCAGAAAGTTGACGACGATCCAGAAATCACTTTCAGCCAGTTAATTTGGTTGACCCTCACTACTTCTTTTACAGGCAAAGACCAATTGATTACACAGCTAGCTGTAGGCAACGGAAATTCACCAGCCAATCAGTATACTTCTCCTGGTTTGTTCAATACCTTTGGCACTCCTTTTCTCGACCAAACTGCTGGAGGGAATCCCAATGAAGTTATTCTGCGGGAACTTTCTTATCGGTTCCCGGTTAGCAACAGCTTGCAAGTAGTAATTGGCCCGAGAATTAATTTCTACCGCTACTTTGACAACAATAAGTTTAACTTTTTCGTGGACGGTGCGAGCAGCTTTAATTCTAACAACAGCCCTTTGTTAACTGCTACTAGACGCGGTGCAGGTGCTTTGGCTTTGTGGGATATCAGCCGCCGATTGAAACTGCGTTTGGGTTATTTGGGCGAGAGTACGGAATTTTTGCCCACTTCGGTGTTTAATTCGGCTTCCAATCCGTCCCAAGGCTTGTTTGGCGGGACGAATACGAGTACCGCCGAACTAACATTCAGTCCGAGCGATCGGGCTAATTTGCGGTTTCTGTACAGCCGTTCCAACATCCAGCAAATTGGCGGACTAATTGGATCGCCTAATGCCAAGCCGATTAATGCTTTAGCAGATGACGGTTTCGGCGGCCGTCTGGGAAATGCTACTGCGAATACTTTTAGCTTTAATTTCGATTGGTCTGTCAGCCGCCGTTTCGGTCTTTTCGGTCGCTACGGCTACGCCGAAACTAATATATTTCCCAAGACTAACCGACCGGACGGCAAGATCGAAACTCAATCTTATCAGTTGGGATTTGCACTTCCCGATTTCTTGAAAAAAGGAGCTCAGTTTACGCTGTCGTTTTTAGTACCTTTTGACGTTACTGGCGGTCGGAGGTTTCTGGTTTCGGGCGGGGGAAATGGTGGCAAGCAGTACGAAATTGAGGCAACTTATTATTTGCCTCTCACCGACCATATTTCGATTGTGCCGGCATTTTATGCGATCGCCAATCCCAATAATTTCGATAACAACCCGACAATTTTTGTGGGGAATTTGCGGACGCAGTTTAGTTTTTAACTCAATTAGGACTTAGTTCAACCTAATTGTATTTTGCAGTTGAGTCAGGTACACATTCTCTATCAATTGTCATCTGCGGTGAGAGATTTTCTTTTTTTTACCGCAGATACAGGCAGATGAACGCAGATTAACGCAGATTAATTAGATTGATTCTGGTTGACTACTGACTGCTGACTACACTGTCATCTGCGGTTAAAGATTTTCTTTTTTTTACCGCAGATACAGGCAGATGAACGCAGATTAACGCAGATTAATTAGATTGATTCTGGTTGACTACTGACTGCTGACTACTGAATTAATTGAGATGATATCCTGATTGGCGCTGTCCTGATGTCAACGAATTGGAATGTCAATAATAAATTCGGTACCTTGACCGAGTTGGGAGAGGCATTGCAATTTGCCTTTGTGTTTTTCTACGACAATTTGGTGCGAAATTGATAAACCCAAACCGGTGCCTTTACCTACGGGTTTTGTGGTATAGAAGGGGTCAAATAGACGCACAATATTATCTTCGGGAATGCCGGGGCCGTTGTCTTTGATCCGAATGCAAATGCTCTTGTTATCAATTGTTTCTGTTTTAATTATGATTTTAGGAAAGATAGAAGTTGCGGTATTTTTTGCTTGGCTGCTGCTTTCTTCCAATGCGTCCATTGCATTTGCCAATATGTTCATAAATACCTGATTTAACAGTCCGGGATGACATTCTATTTGGGGCAGTTCTCCGTATTCTTTAATCACTTCAATGCCCTGCCATTTGGCTTTGGCTTTCAGCCTGCTGTTCAACATTAACAACGTACTTTCTAAACCTTCGTGAATGTCGGCAGACTTGATTTTTGCTTCGTCTGCACGCGAGAAATTTCGGAGAGTTTGAATGATTTCTACAATGCGCTCGCATCCTGTGTGCATCGAGTTGAGCAACTTGGGCAGGTCTTTTGCGAGAAATTCTATGTCTATATCTTCGGCTTGTTGCTGAATTTTTGCTGGGGGATTTGGGTACTCTTGTCGATACACTTGGACGATTTCTAGCAAGTCGAGAACGTAGTCGCGGACGTGGCAGAGGTTGCCGGCGACAAAGCCGACTGGGTTGTTGATTTCGTGGGCAATTCCTGCTAGCACTTGTCCGAGGGAAGACATTTTTTCGGTTTGGACTAACTGCATTTGAGTTTGCTGCAAATCGTGCAAAGCTGTTTGCAGTTCTTGGGATTTTTGCCGATCGCGCGCAGCCGCCGCCGCCCGTTCTTCCTCAACTCCGATCGCCCCTGCAATAATTCCGATCAGTTTGCAGTCGGCTTGAGAAGGCGCGATCGGCTCGGTGTAGAGAACGCACACCGAACCCACGTAATTGTCGCCCAGCCGCACTGCTTGCCCCAGATAGCTTTGGATTTGGTAGCGGATGACAGCGGGATCGATTTGGGCGTAGATCGTGTTCTGCAAGTCAGGAATCGCCACAGCCTGATCGCTGCCTTTGTGGCATACGTCGGTGCAGATGTGGCCCTCGGCGCGATCGACCTCCGGGTAGTCAGGCGGCGTTTGCCAAGTTGCGATCGCGCGCAGCAGCCCGTCACCGACGTGGCTGTAGACGGCGCAGGTTCCGCCCAAAAGCTCGCCTGCTAAGGCTGTCAGGCACTGGATGTTGTCAGCCGCGTCGGTGGTGAATCCCAAAAAGCACTCGTTGATTTTGCTGAGGCGGTACTCTGCTTGCCGGCGCGCCGTCATGTCGCGGGAGTTGATCGCAATTCCGCTCACAGCGGGGTCTGCTAGCAAGCTCATGCCCACGGCTTCGAGAAAACACCAAGAACCGTCAGCGCGACGGAACCGACCTTCTAGGGCGATCGGATCGCCTGGATTTGCGAGCAGTTTTTCGCCGTAGGACATCACCGAGGGAATGTCGTCAGGGTGAATGAAATCGAGAACCATGCGACCGATTAGTTCCTCTGGTTCGTAACCCAGAACTGTTTCTACAGAAGGGCTTTGGTAAACAATGCGGCCGCCCTCGTCGAGAATAGTAATGATGTCGGAACTGTTGAGAATCAGCGATCGCCACTTAGCCTCATTTTGCAATAAAGCTGACTGGGCTTGTTTGCGATCGGTAATATCCTCCACCATTTCCAAAATAAACTGCGGCCTTCCTTGACTGCTGTCGATGACTGAAGCGCTGAGGCGTCCCCACCTGATGCTGCCGTCAGGGCGCAGGTAGCGCTTCTCGATTTGGTAAGCTTCCCGCGAGCCTGCTGCCAACTGTTGGCGCAACTGGTGGGAAGCTGCTGCGTCTTCCGGGTGGGCGCAGTCGTCGAGGCCGGCACCGCGCAGTTCGGCTTCGGAGAGCCCCAGCATCGCTTGAAATGCCGGATTAGTGGCGATCGCCATACCTTCGAGGGTAGCGACTGCCATGCCGATCGCACCGCGTTCAAAAATTGCCCGAAACCGCTGTTCGCTGTCCCGCAAAGCTGCTTCTGCTGCCACTTCCTGAGTGATGTCCCGCCCCGCGACTGCCATGCCTTTGCGGGAACCGTCGGGGTTGAACAGCGGCACTTTCCGCACTTCAAACAAATTGTTGCTGCCTGTGGGGAGGGGGACAATTTGACTGCTGGAAGTGAGAGTGCCTGCTTCCCAGGTGGTTTCGTCGGTTTCCTGCCAACTCAGCAGGATTTCTCTGACTCTCCCAGTGGCGGCGGCTGCGAGTTCGGCATTAGTTTTGCCCTGGTAGTCTGCCGTTTCCCAGCCCAAGAGTTTGAGGGCGCAGTCGTTGGCAATCAGCCAGCGCCCCTCGCTGTCTGTGAGGTGGATCGCGTCGGGTACCGCATCGATCGCGGTTTTCAGCCAGTATTCTCGATCGCGCAGGGCTGCTTCGGCTGTTTTGCGATCGGCGATTTCGGCGACTGTTCCTTCGTAGTAAAAAAGTTCGCCCTCCGGGCTGCGGACTTCGCGCACGTTTTCCGAGATCCAGGTTGTGCTGCCGTCTTTGCGATATATGTAAGATTCAAACTCTTTGAGGGAACCGTTTTTACTGATTTCGGCGATAAATTCAGCGCGGCGGGCGCGATCGGCGTAAAGGTTTTTTGCCGAACATTTTGCGATCAGTTCTGACGGGGAATCGTAGCCGTACATTCGGGCGAGTGCGGGGTTGGCGCTGAGGTAGCGCCCGTCTGGGGCAGTTTGAAATATGCCTTCGGTGGCGTTTTCAAAGATGCTGCGGTATTTTTCCTCAGCTTGTTGCAGCGCTTCTTCTGCTTGCTTGCGATCGGTGATATCAGATTGAACGCCAATGAAGTGGGTGACGCTGCCGCTGCTGTCGCGCACCGGCGAGATGGCTAGTTCGTTCCAGAAAGGGGTGCCGTCTTTGCGGTAGTTTTTCAGAACTACTTTGCAGTCGTGTTGTTCTTTCAGGGCTGTGCGGATTTGAGCGACGGCAGCAGGATCGGTATCCGGGCCTTGCAGGAAGCGACAGTTGTGCCCGATGATTTCGCTGCTAGAGTAGCCTGTAATCCGCTCGAAAGCCTGGTTGCAGTAGACTATTGGTTTGTCTGGCCCCGTAGCGTCCGCGATCGCGATGCCGTTGCTAGTAGCTCCCAGGGCGCGATCGTACAGCCTCCATACTTCTTCTATTAAATTCGGTGCATTGCCACCAGTGCGAGTCGGCGATAGCGTTTCAGAATGAATACTTATATTATCGATTTGCATGAATTTTTATAGATTGAGTTTATTGTCAATCCCGACTAACTTCACCCTAAAGCTTAACAGAATTGCCTTGTTTTCCGCAGGCAGCACTTAGAATGGAGCGTGCATAATTTTTGCAGTAAATTGCACCTAGCAAAAATCTGGTATCCATCATTTTTCCGCTAGCATCTCCGGCTGTGGAAGTGGAAAAAGCATTCTTTTTTACAGTTTTTTTTCACTGTGCGATCGCCTTAACATCGCTACCAATGCCAAACTCAGATGCACCCGTTGTTCTTTCCTTCTGCCTTCTGCCTTGTGCTTTGTGCCTTCAAACGACTTCTATCTGTCAATTTATAATAGTTGTTCCTGGGATATCTCTATCTTTGGTATGGTTTACTTCCCAGGACTCGCACCGCTTGCTGGTTGGTGCCGCTAATCTTGTTGGTACTACACAAAAAAATGTCTACTTCTCTTTAAATGTTTGTAATTCAGAACTTACGATATGCAACCTGGCTTTTCTCAAATAAATCTATTTTTTAGTTAAAACAACTAGGTTTAAATCCAGTTTGTATCCTCACCTGCGGTAAGTTTTGTAATTAATTAGTTGATGAATCAATAACTTTATTTTTTTTGACAAACAAAGCGGCTAAAGATTAGTTTTGAACCATCGCAGCAAGTTCCGAAATATTGTCGATCGCAAAAGTCGGCTCTAGGGCGAGACACTCAGCGCGATCGCCATATCCGTAAGCCGCCCAACAAACATCTATCCCAGCATTTTTCGCAAACAGCAAATCAACCGCCGTATCGCCAACCATTAAAACTTGACTGTTATCCAACTCAGGGAACAGCGGTTTAATGATCGAGTTAAAAACACTCGGATTTGGTTTCTGAATAATTTGTCCGTCATCACCTAAAATCAAATCAAAAAAACTATGAATTCTCAACTTTTTCATAAATAAATTTACAAAACTAACGTGTTTATTGCTCAAAACTCCCAAGCTCAATCCCGACTTGCTCGCCAACCGCAATACTTGCTTTGTCCCGGGAAATAAATCGAGCTGCTTTTCACCTTCTGTCCGATAAAAAGAGCGGTAAGTTTCAATCCATTCGGGAATTGCGCTCTCCTCGATCCCCGGATGCAGCATTTTAAAAGTATTTGGTAAATTAATGCCGATCGTCGCTCGAATTGTATCAGCATCAGGCGCGGCAATATTGAAACTTTCAAAAGTTTTCGTAAAGCAATATATAATAGCTTTGTGTGTAACTGCCAAAGTACCGTCGAAGTCGAAAATGATTAACTTGTACTGACTCATATTCAAAATTCCCTACCTAGCTACATGAGGCTGAAAACGATGATACAATAAAATTGTCAATTTCTAAATAAGAATAAGCTAAGTATATTATCACTCAATTAAATAATGTGTGCTGGCAATTACATTTTTGGCAACTGCCAATTACCAAGCCTGCCGAATTCAAGTGACTGCCGATAATCTTTCAACATTCAAGAGATCAAGATGAATGTCACCGAAAAATCAGAATTTCTAGCAACAGACTTTCCAGACCACACTCAATTACCAGACTCCGACGGTAGTTTTGTGAAAAATTTTCAAGAACACCCTCAAAGCATCCTATTAACAACATCAATTAGACCGATTTTAGACCAAGTTCATCCCGACGGACAATACTGCATCGGTCAAGATTCCGGTATTTACTGGCGAGTAGCCCAACCCCCGGAACCGCCAGAAAAAGGAGCGGAAGCACCTGATTGGTTTTACGTGCCCGATGTGCCGCCAACTGTTGACGGAAATCTGCGGCGTTCCTATGTAATGTGGCGGGAATTAATGCCGCCGTTAATTATACTAGAATTTGTTTCTGGAGATGGCAGCGAAGAAAGAGATAAGACTCCCAAAAAGGGGAAATTCTGGATTTACGAGCGGATTATTAGACCTGCTTTTTACGGAATTTATGAAGTCAAAAAAGCCAAAATAGAATGCTATCATTTGGTAGAAGATAGATTTGAGTTAATGTCAGAAAATCAGCGCGGACATTACCAAATCGAGCCAATGGGATTGGAATTAGGTATTTGGCAAGGAATTTATCAGGGGGTAGAACTGCCTTGGATGCGCTGGTGGGATGCTGAGGGGAATTTGCTGCTGGCCGCTGATGAACGGGCCGAACAAGCGGAATTGGCAGTCGAACAAGCAGAATTAGCAGCACAACAAGCGCAGTCAGAAGCAGAACAAGAACGACAAAGGCGAATAGAAGCTGAGTTGCGAATTCAAGCTTTGGAAGCGCGTTTGCGAGAGATAGAAGGCAGCTAATAGGTAGCCAGAAACCGTGGTTTTTAGCCAAAATATTCGCAAAGAATCCTCAATCTCCCAAAAACCCGGTTTCTTTGAACTTACGCAGCGGTGACGAGAAACCGGGTTTTTGCGCCCAAGTATTCGATTCAAACCTTCAATCTCGCCACAAACCCAGTTTCTTGATTCGCAGCTACCAGCCTCAAAAACAAGATCGACATCGATTCTCATCCAGAATTTGCGTATATTAATTGGTTAAGTAAAGTATTGCATCACTTTTGTGTAAGTCCTATGGCACTAATAGTTCAGAAATTTGGCGGAACATCGGTTGGTACAGTCGATCGCATTTTAGAAGTAGCCCGACGAGTTGTCAAAACAGTACAGTTGGGAAACTCCTTAGTTGTCGTCCTTTCAGCAATGGGGAAAACCACCGACGGTTTAGTGAAACTGGCTAAGGAAATTTCCGCAAATCCCAGCAAGCGGGAAATGGATATGTTGCTCTCGACAGGGGAACAAGTCTCGATCGCCCTGTTAAGCATGGCATTGCAAGAAATGGGACAGCCGGCAATTTCCCTTACAGGAGCCCAAGTCGGCATCGTCACCGAAGCAGCCCACACCCGCGCCCGGATTTTGCGGATCGACCCGAACAGGCTCCAAACCCAGTTAAATAGCGGTAAAGTCGTCGTCGTCGCGGGTTTCCAAGGCATCGCCAACGCCGGAGAATTGGAAATTACCACCTTGGGGCGGGGCGGTTCCGACACCACAGCAGTCGCCCTCGCCGCAGCGCTGCGGGCCGATAGATGCGAAATTTATACCGACGTGCCCGGGATTCTGACTACAGATCCGCGCTTGGTTGCACAGGCGCAACTGATGGACGAAATCACCTGCGACGAAATGCTGGAATTGGCGAGTTTGGGTGCAAAAGTCTTGCACCCGCGCGCGGTAGAAATTGCCAAGAATTACGGCGTGCCGCTGGTGGTGCTTTCTAGCTGGAGTGACGCGCCCGGTACGCGGGTAGTTTCCCCCCCTCCATCCGCCCGACCTTTGGAGGGCTTGGAGCTCGCGAAAGCGGTGGATGCGGTGGAATTTGACTTGGATCAGGCGGGGGTGTCGCTGTTGCGTTTACCCGATCGCCCGGGAGTAGCAGCCAGGTTGTTTGGGGCGATCGCGCAGCAAAACCTCGATGTAGACTTAATTATCCAGTCAATTCACGAAGGAAATACTAACGATATCGCCTTTACGGTGAGGCGAAATTCGCTGAATCAAGCTGTGGCGGTTGCAGATGCAATTGTCCCCGCCTTGGGTAAGAATTCTCGCCCAGAATTGGGGGAACCAGAAGTGAAAGCAGAGGAAAGACCCATAGCCAAAGTTAGCATTGCGGGTGCGGGAATGATCGGGCGGCCGAGGGTAGCTGCGGAGATGTTTAAGACATTGGCGGATGCGGGGATTAATATTCAGATGATTTCCACATCCGAGGTGAAAGTTAGTTGTACGATCGATGCTACGGATTGCGATCGGGCAGTTGCCGAACTTTGCAAAGCATTTGACGTAGCAAACTCCCCTGTAGGGCTGCGTTTATCATCCCAAAAACCGCCTGCTGTGCGCGCTGTGGCGTTGGATCTCAATCAAGCGCGTCTGGCAATTCGCCAATTGCCCGATCGACCCGGAGTAGCCGCAAAACTGTTCGGATTGTTAGCCGAAGAAAATATTAGCGTAGACACGATCATTCAATCGCAGCGCTGCCACAATATCGACGGCATATTGACTCGCGACATTGCATTTACCGTAGCACAAATTGACGCAGAAGCAGCGAAAGAAGTCCTAGAAAAATCAGCAGTAGAATTCGGCTGGGGCGAAGTTTCCGTCGATACAGAAATCGCCAAAGTTAGCGTTGTCGGTTCCGGGATGGTAGCGCATCCGGGAGTTGCGGCAAAGATGTTTGAAGCGCTTTCCCAGCACCAAATCAACATTCAAATGATTGCTACTTCCGAGATTAAAATTAGCTGCGTTGTGGATGAGGCACAGGGTGTCACAGCTTTGAAAGCAATTCACGCAGCCTTTGAGCTTGCGGGGAGTGAAAGAATTCAAGTTCCCGCCTGATAAAGTCACCAAGGAGGACACGGCAATGCCGTGTCCCTACCTCGATTAATTGTAGGGAAACAGCATCTTGAGTGTCCTGATAGTTCGACACTATCGATAGTTATTGCATAGGATTAGGGTGTGTTAGCATAAAATTAGCGATCGGCTAAAAGGAATTTAATTTTATGACATTAGCCAACGAACAGATTACTGATAGCGGTAGCAACTACAGCCGCTCAGGATTGAGTATCACTCTCAAACGTCTTGGAGAACTTTATGAAGGCGAAGATGATGAGGATGAATATGGCATTTTAAAACCCAGCGATTTTGCTTTCAAAACAGCACTTAATTTAGTGGTAGAAGCACATTCTGTTATGGGAAGCAGTTTCCCAAAAGCGTCAGCTTGTACCGATCATCAAGGTGGTGTTAGCCTGACTTGGACAAGTGTAGATCCAGCTTGTAAAGTCCGCTTGTTTTGTCCGTTTATTGACGATGACGAGCAACCGGTTCGTATTTATCATCGCAAAGATCATGAACACGGTTCAGAGAAGGTAATTTCAGCAGCAATATTAGTCGATCGGCTACAGTGGTTTAATCAAGCATGAACGAACAAGATTTTAGCGATCGGGCAGAGTTTGAACCACTCTCTAATAGGGCTATTGTCTACCGGGCATTACTTCGTAAACCGTGGATAAATGAGGATACGGGGCTGGTTGAATCTGAAGCTTACTACTTGCGAAAAAATAAAAACGAACAGGGTATTTCTGTAAACATTGCTAGTGTTTGTTCTCCGGAAGAATGTGCTGCAAGATTCAGAACTTGTTATGGAGTTGCTCGCCTTGAGGTAGGTAGCGTTCGCGAGTTAGGTTTAGATGTAATTCCTGACTCTATATCTCATGCTGATATCATAGGCCTACCTTACGCTGAAGATGACCCTGAGATGGCTGATTTGCTGGCTGATTTGTTAGCACAGCAATCTCAAATTATATGGAAACCTTCCCAAGTATAGTGCAGCAAGTTGTTTAATAATTTCATAGCATTAGGGTGTGTTAGCATAAAACTAGCGATCGCCCAAAAGGGATTTAATCTTATGACTGTAGCTAACGAAAAAATTACTGATAGCAGTAGCAATAGCGGTTTATCGAATTTCCGCATCACTATCGAACGTCTGATCGAGCTTTTAGATTTAGAAGAAGAGGATGAGTACGGAATTTTGAGACCGACCGAGTATGCTTTCAGGACAGCGATGAAATTGGTGGTTGAAGCCTACGATCGCATGGGAAACAGTTTTCCAAAAGCCTCAAAGATAAGTCCAAATAAGAAAGGTAGTATTTGGCTTGCTTGGGAAAATACAAATGCCGATCGCGCAGTACGCTTGAGCTGCCCGATTAATGCCGATCAGACATCTTACATTTATCATGTGAGTGCGGAATATCGCTCAAAACATATTACTTCAGCGGTAATATTAGTCGATCGGCTAAACTGGTTTAATGAAGCATGAACGATAAATGTTCTCGTAGTGCATCAGATGGCAATTCCTTCATTTCATCATACAATAAGTTTTGACTTAATATTTCTTTCGCGATCGCCTCCACCACGGGCACGCAAACAGAATTCCCAATTTGCTTGTAACTCTCCCCCGCACTCGGATAACTCTTAAAATCTTCAGGAAAACCCATGAGACGGTAACATTCTTTCAGCGTCAACTTTCTCACCAAATCTCGATCGAGAAAATAGACAAAAAACCGGCCCGATGTTTCTTGCGAAGGAATTGTCGGATGCACGCCATCCACCGAATAAATGCGATTCGGCTGTCTGTGAACCCTCGACAAATGTTCTGTATTCGGCCTCACGCCAGTTTTCCAAGTACCTTTATTCCTATAGCCTACAAACACAAGTCCCGAATCTTGCTTTCTCGGATACTCAATTAAAGTATACTCTGATTTATCCAATATTTCAAAATCTCCTGTCTCGTCTAGAAAATCCCTGAGTTTTGGCGGAAACTTGGTTTTGAGACGAGAAAAATTGAATTCTTTACCTTTAGTTGCAATAATGAATATTCTTTCGCGGTGTTGGGGAATGCCGAAGTCTTTAGCATTTAGCATTTTGCAATTTACGCTGTATCCCAAATCTTCAAGACTGGCAATAATTACTTTTAAGGTATTTCCCTTGTCGTGATGGATTAAGTGCTTGACATTTTCCAGCACAACTACTTGAGGTTGCTTTACTTTGATAATTTTACAAATCTCGAAAAACAGCGTACCTCTAGTATCTTCAAAACCGAGCTTTTTGCCGCAGATACTAAAAGGTTGGCACGGAAACCCGGCGACTAAAACATCAAAGTCTGCTACATCGGCGGGATTGATATTACTGATGTCAGCAAAAGGTACTTCGCCGAAATTGTCTGTGTAAACTTCTCGGCATTTGCTGTTAATTTCGCAGGAAAAAACGCATTCAAAACCCACTTTTTCAAACCCTTGTCTAAAACCTCCTATCCCCGAAAATAAATCTATAAATTTCATCTATAATTTAATACTAAATCTTACTCAAGCCAATTATAACATATTTTGTTTCTCTCTCTTCTTCCACTCTGCGCTCTCTGCGCTCTCTGTGGTTCAAAATACTAATTTAAACCAAAACCCCGCGCCAGACAGGGCAAGGCTTAAGTCCCTACAGATATCGTGTAGAATGTCGATCGCCCAAAAACTCCCAAACTTGTCCCGCAGCCGACTAAACTAGAAATAGCAGGAAAAATTACAGCCATTATCTACTTCCTTTCACCAACCATGAGTCAAACCTTGGAAAACCTCACCGCCATCGATGACAACCTATCCAAACGCCACATCGACCTCGATCCAGGCGGCTACTTCATCATCTACCTCGATCGCACAACCAGCCTAATTTGTGCGAAACATTTCACCAACATCATCGACGATAGAGGTCTCGCAGTCGATCCCGAAACCGGCAAACCCATCCCCGCCCGCGGCAAGGTAGAACGCACTCAGTCTACACTTTTTACCGCCAGAACCGCCAAAGAACTTTGCGTCAAAATCCTAGAAGAAACCCGCCCCAGCCCGGTGACAATGTTAGATCACGCGGCTTATCTGGGACGGGAATTTGTACGGGCAGAAATTGCTTTGTTGAGCGATCGAGAATACGTTCAAGATTAATCCAGCCGCGCCATGAATTGCTTGACAAAACGGCAACTTAAGCTGTTGCATATTTAAATTGGATATTCCAGACTGTGCTTGAAGCATCATCCCACAAGAGTTTGATTTGTTCTTGAAATACAATTTAAATACAGAACAACTTATGGCATCTGGCAGCAACCGATCACGAAAAACCTTGATACCAGAAATAAGTCACCATCGGAATCACTGTCGCCAACACCAACAGCACAACCACAACAACTGTGGCATTACCTTGGTCTGTTTCTTCAGCTTTTTTAAACGTGCCTTCAACTTGAATGTTATCAACAACTTCAGGCGCGCCCGGATCTGGTTCACCGGACAAAACAGCAGCAATGCGCGAACTCGCCTCCGTCAATGCCTCGTTGTATTTGTTAGCTTCCCGCAGCGGCACTTGCAAGGTCTCCCCAGCTACACTCTGGGCAATTTCATCGGTTAGCAGGGACTTCACCCCTTCGCCGATGCGAATTGCGGCGCTGTTGGTAACAGTGTCGAGAACCAGTAAAATTTGATTGGTCTGGTCTTCTTTTGTGGGAAACCACTGTTCAAACAGTTGGTTAGTAAAAGTGGCAGTTGTTTCGCCGTAGTCTAAGCGGTGGATGGTGACAAACCTGACTTCTTTGCCTGTTTCTTTTTCTAGGTTGTCGAGTTGGCTGGTGATATTGCTTTCGCTGCTGCGGCTGAGTACGTCGCCTTTGTCGAACACCCAAATTCGATCGCCCGCCGACAGCAGCGGCATTTCGTAAACGCCAGTCGCCAATGCCGGCAATACCGCTATCTGGGAGGCGATCAGGGCAATCGCGATCGCCGCCGCCACTGGTTGGAGATATTTTCTCCATTTAAATAATTGCTTGAGGAGTCTAGTCAACCGTAAAACTGACTTTTTTCCAAAAATACTATAGAAACCAGCGTAAAATGCAATTTATGCAAAGCAATATTTAAATTTAGGTCGCCCTGCTAACGCCCCGCCCGATGATTTTAGGATTTTAACTATGCAGCCAGCAGACAGTTATAAAGGTTGGATTATGCAATCGCAGAAAGTCTTCTACGTCGAAGTTTGGGATAGCCGGGGCAACCGCCACGTCGCCGTCCAAAATGCCAAGACTGAGGAGGAAGCTTTGGAATTAGCCAAAAAGTGGATTGACAAGTATGAGTCAAAACCCGGAAGAATGCCGATCGATGTACCGTATCCTTTCGGAGACACGATCGATATGCCATTTTGAAGTCAGTTGGCAGTTGGCAGTTGGCAGTTGGCAGTTGGCAGTTGGCAATAGTCAGTAGTCAGTAGTCATTAGTTATTGGTTATTGGTTATTGGTTATTGGTTATTGGTTACTTGCTACGAATTCCCAATTTCCACTTCTCAATTTCCAATAACAACTAACAACTAACAACTAACAAACAACAACTAACAGTCAAGAGTCAACAGTTAATAATTTCCAAAAGCTAGCCTTTTACTAAGAAACTCCTCGCAATTTTTGCGTATTTTCTACCAAACTTTTAGCAAATTCGTCGAACCTTTCAGACAGTTTTTCATCCAACAATTTACCGTCAGGACTAAAAGCTTTCCAAGCTTGTCCGATCGCAATTTGTTCGGGAATTACCCAAGCGTGCACCCATCTCAAAATAGTTCGCAAATCGTTAAGCGCGTTGCTGTTGACTTGCCCTCCCAAAACGCTAATCGAACCCGCAACTTTCCCATCTAAATGCTCGAAAGTGAGTAAATCCAGAGCATTCTTGAGAGCACCGCTGACGCTGCCGTGATACTCCGGCGTTGCCAAAATCAAACCGTCTGCTTGCTTCACCGCATTCCGCAGCTTTTCCACATCCGGGTAATCGGGATAATCATTCTCGCCGTCGCAGAAGGGCAGAGCGCTCGATCGCAAATCGAATATTTCAACCTCTGCGCCCAAGGCCTGCGCCCGACTTGCTGCCACCTTCAACGCTAACTGGCTGTAAGAGCCAGCCCGCAAACTTCCACCAATGCCGACAATCTTCACCATAAAACTTAAAAACCACCCTAAAGCGTACTCATTACGACTATGATTAATCTAGCAAGTTCGATCGGCAACTGTCAATCGATTTGAGATTTACCCGGGCCGAAAAACCTGGTTTTTACCACATACTTGGTTAAAGCTACGAAATTCGGTAAAAAACCCGGTTTCTCAGTCGCAGTCGGCAAATTCAGCCTACAGGGTGGAAAAACCAGGTTTTTACAATACTTGGTTACAGCCACGAAATTCGGTAAAAAACCCGATTTCTCAGTCGCAGCGGGTTTTTTACGGACTATCTCGAGTGGCCTGTTGAGATCCCAGCCAGAGATCAACCCATCCAACACCCGGCATCTTGTTAAAATAAACGAACGTAGCAAACCACAAGCAGTCAATCTTGGCAGTCTTCAACCTCGGGCAAAAAAGCAATATGAAAAATTCTTGGAAACACGCATGGCTGGGGCCTCTAGCTGTAAACAAAGACAAATCGAGCCAGCAGAATCCTAAAAAATCAATGCCCGCACGGAATCTTTGGCGAATCCTGGGCAGTTTGGTGATTTCTCAAGGAATATTGCTCTCGACCCCGGTTTTTGCCGACAGCGCACCAAACAACACCATGAGTTACAGCAAACTCATCGAAAACATAGACAAAGGGCAAGTCAGTAAAATCGAAATAGACGAAACTCAAAGAAGTGCCAAAGTTAAGCTAAAAGATCAAAAAACCGATCGAACCCAAACTGTTACCCTGTTCGATTACAACAACCGAGAACTTTACTCGCAAATCCGCGCCAAAAAGATTGACTTTGAAGTCAAACAAACAGCCGACAATGCCGCGGCAGTCAGTTTAGTAGTAAACTTGCTAGTGATTTTTGCAGTGTTGGCAGTGTTGATGGCTATCCTGCGCCGATCGACCCAATCGCAAGGAAATGCCATGAACTTCGGCAAATCCCGAGCCCGTTTCCAAATGGAAGCCAAAACCGGCGTGATGTTCGACGACGTAGCAGGGATAGAAGAAGCCAAAGAAGAACTGCAAGAAGTCGTAACCTTCCTCAAAAAACCCGAACGCTTTAACGCTATCGGTGCCAAAATTCCCAGAGGAGTTTTGTTGATCGGGCCTCCGGGAACCGGTAAAACAATGTTGGCAAAAGCCATCGCAGGCGAAGCAGCCGTCCCATTCTTCAGCATCTCCGGTTCGGAATTTGTCGAAATGTTCGTCGGAGTCGGCGCTTCCCGCGTCCGCGACTTGTTCAAAAAAGCTAAAGAAAATGCCCCCTGCATCGTCTTTATCGATGAAATAGACGCGGTAGGAAGGCAGCGCGGCGCCGGTATCGGCGGTGGAAATGACGAACGCGAACAAACTCTCAACCAGTTGCTGACAGAAATGGACGGCTTTGAGGGTAACAGCGGGGTGATTGTGATTGCAGCTACTAACCGCCCTGACGTGCTCGATACTGCCCTGCTGCGGCCCGGCAGGTTCGATCGACAAGTAACGGTAGATTTACCCAGCTACAAAGGACGTTTGGGAATTTTGCAAGTTCACGCGCGCAACAAAAAACTCGACGCAGAAGTTGCTCTAGACACGATCGCCCGCCGCACCCCCGGCTTTTCCGGCGCTGACTTGGCAAACTTGCTCAACGAAGCGGCAATTCTCACCGCCCGACGGCGCAAAGACACGATTGGTAACTTAGAAGTTAACGATGCGATCGACCGGATCACGATCGGGCTGACGCTCAACCCGCTGCTCGACAGCAAGAAAAAGTGGCTCATAGCATACCACGAAATCGGACACGCCCTAGTCGCGACCATGCTCAAAAATGCCGATCCGCTGGAAAAAGTAACGATTATTCCCCGTTCGGGCGGCATCGGAGGCTTTGCTAACTTTGTGTACGACGACGAAATGATCGACAGCGAAGGTTTGACAAGTCGGGCTTGGCTGTTAAGCCGGATTACAGTAGCTTTGGGGGGACGGGCTGCGGAGGCTGAAATTTACGGCGATGCCGAAGTAACCAAGGGTGCCAGCAGCGATATCAGACAAGTCAGCAGTCTCGCTAGGGAGATGGTAACGCTTTACGGGATGTCGGATTTGGGGCCTGTGGCTTTGGAAAGTCCGAACAATGAGGTGTTTTTGGGTCAAAGCTGGAATTCGCGAGCCGAGTATTCTGAAGAAATGGCAATCAAGATCGATCGGCAAGTCCGGGAGATTGCCTTTCACTGCTACGAAGAAGCTCGCCGGATTATCCGCGAAAACCGCGCTTTGGTAGACAAACTTGTGGAAGTGCTGTTGGATGAAGAAACGATCGACGGAGACCAATTCCGCAAAATTGTCGCTCGATACACCGAGTTGACCAAAAAAGAGTTAGCTCCAACGTAAATAGTCAGTTGACAGTTGTTAGTTGGCAGTTGGCAAATGGCAGTAGGTAAAGAGTCATTAGTCATTGGTCATTAGTCAGCAGTTAATGTAAAGAGTCATTAGTCATCAGTCATTGGTGATTAGTGATTAGTCATTAGTTAACGAAGTAGGAATTATGCACAGACTCTACTTTTAGGGTTCGCCTGAAGCAGCTTACTGCTTTGACAAATAAGGACAAGAACTTGCATTCCTTACTGCTAACAAAAAAAAAGACTGCTAACTAATCACTAATGACTGATGACTAATGACCAATGACTCTTTATCTTAACTAATGACTACTGACTACTGACTGATGACTGCTGACTAATGACTAATTAAGATTGTTGCGAATACATTTCCCGCAATACCAAAGCCGGGTCTACCCAGCGGCCGCCGTACTTCAATCCCCAGTGCAAGTGAGGCCCACTCGTGCGCCCTGTCATTCCCACTCTGGCAATTCTCGCACCCGCCGGCACCGTTTGACCCTGCCAAATTTGCAGGCCGCCTTCGCGATCGACATAATAGCGCCCGCCGTTAACTTTTTCTACTCTACCTCTGAGGTGACAGTAGATGTGTTCCCAATCTCCCGATCGCACTACCATACCAGTGCCGCACCTGCCATCTTCCCAAACTTCCACCACTTGACCCCCCCACCAATTGCGGATATAGCTGCCTTCCGGGGCCGCCATGTCCAAACCGTAATGAAAATCGCCGCCGCGGGGACCGAACGGAGAACTGTAGGCTTCAAAATTTTCGACAGGGAAAGAAGCTTCTTGCCACAAATTACCCGTAGCGATTTTGGTTGGCGAAGCTTGCTGAGCCCGCACTAACTCCTGCCGCCACCCCATACCAAGTAAACCAATGCCGATGGAAGCTGCTACCAGCAGCAGCGATTTGGGGCGAAAAAAGCGTTTGGCCACTCTCGGTATTGTAGAGTCTTGCACGATTTATTTAACTCCTGAAAGTTTAATGTATTTGCGAATCTGCGTTGTCTGTTGTGCCAATTCGCTGCAAGATTGCCTCGCGTGCTTTGCCCAGTAGCGAATCAGTTAACCAACGTGTATCTTACTGCATACAGAACTGGTGTCAAGCGTTCAGGTTAAATATGCTAGGGAACCGAAAGTCGTTGGACTGAGAAATTTGTCGTGCGGTTGAATTCGATCGAGCTTTTGTTTGACACTATAGTTTAGTCCGGGATTTTGGATGCTTTCTGAAATCTCAAATTTATAACACACATCAGCAATGCTTACTGAAATTTTCCCTTTTAGTTTTGCCATAGATGCAACTGCGATCGCCGGCGCGTCATTGTGGTCTTTAGCCCTGTACTGGGGTCTCTCGCCCCTCACAGAATGGGTAATCCTGCAACTCAACCGCTGGATGAATTTTGCCGAAAGATCCCTCTATACCTCGGAAGCGGAGTTTGAGAGAACCCGCCAAGCGCGAGAAGCTCAAAATACTTTTTATGCTTCCCTGCTGAGTATTCTGCCCTTTTTAATTGTGGGCGGATTGTGCAATTGGGGCGTCGAATTGTCGTTGGGTACCAGTTGGGCGGTATCTATGGGGACGATCGCCTGTATTGGCTGCGGCGTTTACGAACTCGGCCGCCGAGACGGTCAATCTTAGGCGATTTTAGATTTGGGATTTTGGATTGGGATTGCTGAAGATATTCGGGGATTCGCAGGGATCTAGAATTGACGATCGTCTCAAATCCAAAACTCAAAATCTAAAATAGAGTTTAATTGCATACATTTTTGATTGATAGATTAACCGCAGATGTAAGGCAGACAAACGCAGATTCATTTGAAGAGAGTTTTTGAGTTGGGCAATCCGATCTAATAAATATGACATTTCACGTTTATTTGTCGATCGCGCCTCAAGCCAAACTGATCATATAGCGGTTATAGCCTTTCTCACAAAGATGAGGTACTCTCGTGGGCATAGGGCATAGGGCATATCTCACCTTTTTGAGAACCGCTATATCATAAATATAACGTATGCCAAATTCTGCTATCACTAAGAATAACACACACAAACGTACAGCGTCTTTACCTCCAAAAACTTCAGAAAGCTTATAGGAACTATCGATTATCAATTACCAATTACCAATTACCGATTACTGATTACCAGACATACCTCATCTTTTTGAGAAAGGCTATATTTTAACCGTAGTTTGACTCAGGATGTTTGCCTAAAAGTCGCAGTTGTCTTTCTGTAGCGGTAGCGATAATTTCGGGATTGAATTGCCACGGCCAAGGCGAAAACTTCTGCGCGATGTTGCGATGGGAATAATGCACTTGCAGCATATAGCGACTGCCATCGACTGTCGTATTTCTGCCGCCGGAATGCCAAATTTCACTGCAAAAAAACAGCACGTCTCCTGCTTTGCACACAACTGGTTCTGGCGAGTGTCCGTTCCAAGTTTCTTCACTGCGATCGGGCTTTCTACCAGATTTGTGACTGCCAGGAATAATATAGGTAGGACAGAGGTCTTCTGTGATGTCGCTGAGATAGAAATGGGCTGTACAAATCCAGACAGGTAGTTGAAAAGTGCTAACGGTAAACACGTTTTCGGGTACTGGGACAAACACCTGATCGACTTGCACGCGCCAACCATCGTAACCGGGGCCACTTTTCCACGCAGTCATGCCGATAATGTGGCAATCGCTGCCCATCAATGCTTCTGCCAATTCAATGATACCAGGTCGATCGATATATGAAAGCCACAGGCGATCGCGATTGAACACGCATTTAAAATGTTTGTTCAACTCACTCCAACTGCTACCATCGAGTCCGAAGGGTTGCAGGCGATCGAGTGCTTCCCGTGCCGCCGTTATTTCCGACTCGCCTAGCACACCGGGAATCAGCGCAAAACCATCTTCATGTAGTGCTGCTACCGCGCCCGCTGTATCCGAAATGTCGCAAGTCTTTTGCTGATAGCTAAAAACTTCGTTTAAGGTGCTTGCGTTCATAATTCAAATTTGAGTAAAGTTATTAACTGTTATTAAATTAACACTAATTATGCTCGATATTTGCATACTCTGAAGTTATTGTAGGGTGCGTCAGTAGTTATCAAATCTTTGCTAAACACAGCTCGGACTTTTGCTGACGCACCCTACGGAATCAGTTATTGTAGGGTGCGTCAGTTATCAAATCTTTGCTAAACACAGCTCGGACTTTTGCTGACGCACCCTACGGAATCAGTTATTGTAGGGTGCGTCAGTTATCAAATTTTTGCTAAAAACAGATCGGACTTTTGCTGACGCACCCTACGGAATCAGTTATTGTAGGGTGCGTCAGTTATAAAATTTTTGCTAAAAACAGATCGGACTTTTGCTGACGCACCCTACGGACTCAGGTATAATTGACAGGTCTGATCTGGGAATAAACCAAATGAAATACCAACCAGAACCAACATTATTAAATCAAGCCCGCGCCGCCTTCAAAGAAATCTGGGGATACGACGACTTTCGGCCGCCCCAAGCAGAAATCGTTAGCAGTTTGTTAGCCGGGAAAGATACAATGATAATTATGCCGACAGGTGGCGGCAAATCAATCTGCTTTCAACTGCCAGCTTTGTTAGAAACAGGCTTAACTTTGGTGATTTCGCCGTTAGTCGCACTGATGGAAAATCAAGTGCAAGAATTGCGCGAACTCAATCTCCCGGCTGCCCTCCTCCACAGTCAATTATCAGCGCAGCAACGCCAACAAACTATGCAATCGCTGCAACAAAATAAGTTGAGATTGCTGTATCTGTCTCCCGAAACATTACTCAGCAAACCTGTTTGGGCAATTATCAGTCAGCCGCACATACCAATCAACGGTTTAATATTAGATGAAGCTCACTGTTTAGTCCAATGGGGCGATACTTTTCGACCCGCTTACCGCCGTTTGGGAACAGTACGGCCGACTTTGTTAAAATCTAAGCCGGAAGGTAGTAAAATTGCGATCGCAGCTTTCACCGCTACCGCCAACCCGTCAGCACAAAAAACAATCAAAAATGTTTTACAACTGCAAAAACCAGAAGCATTTTTGCTAAGTCCTTACCGTTCTAACTTACACCTGCAAGTGCAAACAGTTTGGACTCCGAGAGGACGCAAACAGCAATTATTTAATTTTATCAAAGCTCGACCAAAACAAGCAGGTTTAGTCTACGTCCGCACTAGAAAAGATAGCGAAAACTTGGCGGTTTTGTTGGAAGATGCAGGTTATGAAACAGCAGCATATCATGCAGGCTTAAGTCCAGAATCGCGGCGAAAAATCGAAACAGCTTGGCTGAATGGAGATATTAAGTTTGTGATTTGTACCTGTGCTTTCGGGATGGGAATTAACAAGCCTGATGTGCGCTGGGTTGTTCATTTTCAAGCACCTTTGCTATTATCGGAATACATTCAGGAAATAGGTAGAGGCGGACGGGACGGTAAATCATCGATCGCCCTGACGTTGATTAGCGAACCTACGGGTTTGCTTTATCCCGATGACAAACAAAGAGCACAATTTTTTCAAGACAAATTACGATCGCAATTTCGAGAAGCGCAGCAGTTGGCGAAACAACTCCCAGCTAAGGGCGATGTAGATGCTGTGGGGCGGGAATTTCCCCAAAGTGCGAGATCCCTTTCCATCTTGCACAGCAGCGGACAGTTAAGATGGTCAGATCCTTTCAATTATGCGATCATCGACAAATCCGCACCACAAAAAGGCACCAAACAAAACTTTACCGCCGCCGCAGAAATGGCAAAATATCTCAAACACCGACAGTGTAGATGGCAATTTTTGCTGCAAGCTTTTGGCTTTACCAAGGAAGCTACATCTATGCGCTGCGGCCACTGCGATAATTGTCGGTAATTCTAGATAACTCGGCGGTTGAAACCGCTCCTTGTCAAACAAAGTCCGCCTCCGCGGACTAAGAAATATGAAAGAAAGTAGCCGTAGTAGCCGTAGAGTGCGTCGCCATCAAAAATTCCCCAGAAAAATCGACAATCTAATAGCGACGCACCTTAAGGTATAATTATATATCGACGACCGATTACCGATTACAAATTACAAATTACAAATAAACTAAATGATAGAAATAAATACTAAAGAAATGTATACAGTAGAAAATACAGAGGAATTTAACCATAGTAATGTCACTCAGCGATTAGATATTTGGCTGTCAAACCAGATACCAGACTTATCGAGATCGCGCGTGCAAACCCTCATAGCACAAGGCAATGTCAAAGTCAACGACGCAACTTGTACGTCGAAAAAAATATCAGTAAAAACGGGCGATCGCATTCACCTCACCTTACCCGAAACCCAGCCCACATCCTTACAGCCCCAAGCAATTCCCCTGGATATCCTCTACGAAGATGAGGCATTAATTATCATCAACAAACCCGCCGGATTAGTAGTCCACCCCGCCGCCGGACATCCAGACGGCACATTAGTTAACGCGCTTTTAGCCCATTGTCCCCTAGCAGCAATCGGCGGAGTTCAGCGGCCGGGAATCGTCCACAGATTGGACAAAGATACCACAGGTGCGATCGCGATCGCCAAAACCGATGTTGCCCACCAACACCTGCAAGCCCAACTGAAAACCAAAACCGCCCGCCGCGAATATTTAGGCGTAGTTTACGGCGTTCCCAGTATCGAAACAGGTACAATAGATTTACCAATTGGTCGCCATCCCACAGACCGCAAAAAAATGGCAGTAGTAGCAGAAGAAAAAGGCGGCCGCCCCGCAATTACTCACTGGAAAATTCAAGAAAGACTCGGCAACTATTGCTTAATCCACTATCAATTAGAAACAGGCCGCACCCATCAAATTCGCGTGCATACAGCGGAGATCAAACATCCGATTGTCGGCGACCCAGTTTACAGTTCCAACCGTTCTATAGGAGTCAATTTGACCGGACAAGCCCTCCACGCATGGCGGCTGACATTGCAGCATCCGGTGACAGGAGAGTTGATTGAGGCGATCGCACCTTTACCCGATCAATTCAACACCTTGTTAAAAATATTGCGCCTGCGCCGTTTGTAGTCAGGACTTTAGTTTTTTCTTTTTTTATTTAGAAAAAAGGACTAAAGTCCTGACTACGAACCTTTAATATCAGGTTCGCTTAGCAGCATCCAATCTCGGGAGAATCAATAGAGGCGATTGGCACCGTTTGTAGTCAGGACTTTAGTTTTTTCTTTTTTTATTTAGAAAAAAGGACTAAAGTCCTGACTACGAACCTTTAATATCAGGTTCGCTTAGCACACAAAAAATTATGAGTCCTGAGTTTTGGATTCCAAGTTTACTGCAAAACTCAAACCTCAAAACTCAAAACTCAAAATTTTCTCAAACTAAAAGTCGATCGCCCGACACAAACAATAATACCAAGCAGCATCAATTACCGACGGTAAGGAACCATCGTGTCGATATTGATATTGGCCAGTGGCACGCGCTGCGGCGGAGTAGCAGGCATGGGCATATTGCGCGCCATACCCAAATAGTTCGACGGATCGCCAGCCTTCGGCTGCTGTTCTTGAGGAACAAAACGGCGGACACTTGTCTGCCAGATAATTTGCGGGAAGCCGAGCTGCGAGCGGTGGTACTCACCGTAGCGGGGCGTCTTCAAGTTGAAAGGAGTTTCTCCTCCAACACGCTGAGGCAAAATCCGGCGCTGCTGGTAAGGTACTGTATCGTAGCCGAACTTTTCCAGGTACTCATCGCTATTGACCAGATCGTCAATAAACCCTTGAGGCCCCTTAGTGGCTACCACGATCGACCAAGCAATCTTTTCGCGCTCGCTGTAAACATCCCGGCCCAAAATGCGCTGCACGCACATTTCGACAAATCGGTAGTTGCTGTTAGTTTGATAATTCCGCTCCATGAAAGGAGCCGAAGTCGCCAAACCGCGAATAAAATCCCGCACCGTAATCTGGCCGAACTTCAGTTGCGACTCCAAAAACTTTTGGCGGTTGCTCTTGAGGATTTGGTGTTCGCTGTAAATCTGGCGATATCCAGCCCAAATCAAATTTTCCATGTCTCCAGACGAGAGCACATTTTCAGTTGTGAAAACTCTGGGCTGCTCGTCGCCCCCAATTTCATAACCAGCAACGCGCTGGTTTTGGCTTTTGGGGGCGTAATTTAACAAAGGAAGCGCCACGTTATAATCTCCGTTATCTCAAATTTCCGAAATAGTTGATACCGCGAGCTGCCAGCATAACGGATACAACTAACCAACATACAGATTAGGGGATTCAGGCAATCTAAATCCGATTTTCCTGAATTTTTGCAACAATCTGTAACATTTGTTGGCTGTTGACTGTTGACTGTTGGCTGTTGACTGTTGGCTGTTGACTGTTGACTGTTGGCTGTTCGCTGACAACTGACAACGGACAACGGACAACTGCCAACTGCCAAATAAATTACCAGCCTAGGGCTGAGTAAAACTCGGTAGCAACCGACTCCTTCTCAGCAGCCGGGGCCGCTGCATCCGAGTCTGGTTCCACCCGAATTTCAGTACAAAAAGTTGAAGTGCTGAAACCGCCAAAGCGCTTGACGCTACTCGTCCGCATCCGCACGTTGGGATTGGGAAACCAAAAACGCTCGATCGAACTCATAGTCTCGTATTCGGTAATCAGCAGCAGCGCATCCTCATCGTCCATCTCAAAACGGCCCGCCACCGGCACGATTTCGGCATAACCCCGTTCCCGCAACATCAAACCCTGCCGCGGATTTTCAGGGTCTGGGACGATCGCGAACACAGTAGAGCCCTTGTGATTCTCATCATCCTTATCCCACGCCATCGTGCCGTGCCAAGTCACAAATGCTCCCCCAGCAGCCCGACTCGGATCGACCTCGTGCATCTGGCAAATTTCAGCCACTCGCGCGTCATCCGCACCTAGGGCCGTTACCTGAATATTTGAATCCCCAATCTCCGCTTGGCGGAAAGCGAGGTGGTGAGTGCTGCGCTGCGATCGCCATTCTCCAGCACTACTGTGAAAAAACTCCATTGCATCCATACAAACTAACTCCTTTGGCTGAGGCTTCCCAGTTTTTACGCTTTTTTATGATAAAGCTCCCTCCACTTAGATGTACTTTTGCGAAACAAATTAGTCTCAAAATGTCTACTTTGGACATATTGTCAAGTGAATGTTATGATAGTTTACAATGTAGGAGACACAAGAAATCTTGCGAAAGGTGATTACGATCGCGATCGCACAGACGATCTCATGTAGCAAACTGGAGGAGCGATTTATGGATATGCCTACAACCAGCCTCAGCATGGAGCAGCAGTTCAAATTGCAAGTGCTGCGCGAACAAGTCAAAAGCTTGAGCCAAGACCAAGCTCAGGAATACCTGCTAGAAGTTATGCGGCAGAACATGGTCAAAGAAAACTTGTTAAAGTATTGGATGAAGAAAATGTGAGCTTTTCGACAATCGCCCGCTGCACTAGAGCTGTACAACACAACTTTTTTGATAAATTAATCCCCGTACCTGCTTCGCGAGTAGGTGCGGGGACAATTATTTGGGGCATGGGCTCGCTCCGGGCATGGGGCATTGACCCGCTCCGGCCCGCAGCAGCAAATCATATATCACTATGATGGAAAATGAAGCACAAGAAGCTGAGTTGGAAATGAAATTAACTGGACGGAGCAGAGTGATAATTCAAGATAATGGTTCCATACACAAATTTCTGGATGTCCAGCAAAAATGGTCTCAGTGGGAAAGCCAGGGATTGTATATTTTCTTTTTACCTAAATACTGTTCGGAAATGAACAAGATTGAACTGGAATGGCAGCAACTTAAAAATCATGAACTGGTCGGACAAATGTTTGAAGATGAACTAGATATTGCCTACGCAGTAATGGATGGAATTGAAGCGAGAGGGCAACGAGGAAATTATATAACTAATCGCTTTAAATTCAGCTCCAATTCCGCTTGTTAACATTTCTTTATTTGCCTTGTTTTTTTATACCGACCTACTTATCCATCCCCAAAATCCAACAAATTGCCCGATCCAGAAACTGCACAATAGTTGAATATTCCATTGTCTTTTCAGAAATTTACATCTGGGTAATCCAATCAAACGGCAACATCAGCCGGCGTTGCTGAATACAAATATGAATTCAAGATTTCCCAATTGCTATAAGCCAAGTATGGTGAGCTTTGTAACATCAAGCGAAAAATTGATTCATACGCCAGAATCAGCAACACCTTTTTTTTTACCGCTCTTGGCGCAGAGACCGCAGAGAGAAGAGGGAATAGAGGTCTTGTGGTAATGTGAAATCCAGTACAGTCAGCTCGATCGAATTTCTCTCCCCTTTCTCTGATTTCTCTGCGTTCTCTGCGGTTAGATATTTGAGAACTTAAATCTGGCGTTGCTGAATATAAACATGAATTCAAGATTTCCCAATTGCTATAAGCCAAGTATGGTGAGCTTTGTAACATCAAGCGAAAAATTGATTCATACGCCAGAATCAGCAACGCCTTTTTTTTACCGCAGAGGGCGCTCTTGGCGCAGAGAGAAGAGGGAAGAGGGAATAGAGGTCTTGTGGTAATGTGAAATCCAGTACAGTCAGCTCGATCGAATTTCTCTCCCCTTTCTCTGATTTCTCTGCGTTCTCTGCGGTTAGATATTTGAGAACTTAAATCTGGCGTTGCTGAATATAAACATGAATTCAAGATTTCCCAATTGCTATAAGCCAAGTATGGTGAGCTTTGTAACATCAAGCGAAAAGTTGATTCTGGCGTATGAATCAGCAACGCCCATCAGCCATCGCGCCCCCAACCTGCAACCCCTCAACCAACAAAACCAAACCCTCAAACAAATCATCCTCCAAACCCGCATCTCCATCGGCACCGAAGAAACCGACGACGCAGGCAACAAAATTTAGCTATAATCCCAGTACAACCCACATTCGGATACTGCACGAGCGCGATCGAGTATTTTTAAAAGATCAGCAATATTGAAGCGTCTGATATGAGAGATATCCCTTTGTACCTGAGAGTGGGCTCGGGCCATGAAAGCGACGGAGCTGTATTTGCCCAACTGATTCTGGAATTGAAACAGCAATGGAATGTCGATGCACTGTTTCTGGCTGATGCAGCCCTCTACACTGCTGCTAACCTCCAACAGATGACCCAATTGAGATGGGTATCTGACCTCTCTCCAATTGGAGAAACGCCTAGCAAAACAACAAGCAAAAGCCGTTTGTGTACTCAAACAATTACAGAGTCAACAGGCAAGCCTGTGAACCAGATGCCCGACGCTGCCGCGGCTGCATTGTCGCAACAGTTACCCTACCATCAATTACAGGACAAGCAAGCGATCGAAATTAGAGAACACAAAAAATCTGGCAGACCCCGCCTGGATGCAGCCGGTCAGAAACATTATCAAATCTGTGCGGTACTTGTTCCTAAAGGTAGCGTCATTGCGGCCGTTCGGCAACGTGCAGGGTTGTTTTTGTTGGCAACCAATGTGTTAGACTAGAAGGTGTTAAATGATGAACAAATTCTACAATAATACAAGGCGCAGCCATCGGCGGAGCGAGGTTTTCGGTTTCTCAAAGCTGCGTTATTTTTTACTTCGAGTTTCTTGAGCAAGACCCCTGAGCGAGTGGCTGCGCTGGCAAGGTTAATGGGTTTGTGTTTGTTTATAGTTTGGGTCAACCCTCGCTGCGTCAAGCTCTCGAACGAGCGAAACAAACCATTGACAATCAAGTAAGTAAACCTACTGCCAAACCCACAATGAGATGGGTTTTTCACTGTTTTATGTCGATTCATTTGTTAACGGTTAATGGCGTCAAACAAATTACCAATCTCAATCGAGAAAGATTGTGGATTATCCAATTTTTTGGTGCGCCTTGTCGCAAATATTACCTGCTTTCTTGAGAGTAACGCTAGTACATCGCTCGAGTCATTTTTTTTTCAAGTCCTATATTTTGAAAAATCTTGGATGAGGCGATCGTACCTGCGGAATGTGGGTGATAGCGGGGTTGAAACGAAAAACTCTTGGTGATTCAGGCCTCAGACAGCAAATTGCTCAAACAGTCCATTCGATCGATGATTAATTCGCGCTTCTTAAATTTGGAGATGTTTCAATTCCGTATCAAAATCAAAGAAATTATTTGGATAGTAGGCGATGGCGGGCGTTGCTCGATCGTACCCTAATTTAGCAGCGCCTGACTTCTTTGCCGTTGAGCTTCGTATAAGATGAGGGCTCCGGCGATCGACACATTTAATGATTCTACGTTGCGGCTTAGGGGGATTTGGATTTGTCGATCGGCCAAACTTCTCAATTCTGGCGACAATCCAGAACCTTCGTTACCCAAAACTATCAGAGTCGGCACTCGCAAATCTACTTCCCAATAAGTTAAACTCGCGCCCGCAGCGGTGGCTAAAATTTGCATTCCCCGATTTTTGTACCCCGAGACTGCTGCGGTTAAATCTGGAGCGACTGCTATTGGCAGCTTAAACCAAGCTCCGGCGGAGGCGCGCAGCACTTTGGGATGATCTAAATCGGCGCTGTCGGCGCTCAGCAGCAAACCGTCGGCACTAGCAGCCGCTGCCGTGCGGACGATCGCCCCCAAGTTGCCGGGATCTTGGATTTTTTCTAAGGCTATTCCTAAAGTTGAAATTTCTGGGGGTGCGGTGGCGATGATGCCGTCGGGTTGAACTGTGGTGGCGATCGAATCTAACACTTTGGCACTGACTAATTCTGTGCGATCGGCTAAACTACCAATTTGCTCCCACAGTTTCTCATGCCCATTCAACCATTCAGGAGTGCAGCAAACTGTTTCTAACAGGTATTTCACCGCGCAAGCTTCTTCCAGCAAATGCGTCCCTTCGAGTAAAAATAATTGTTTTTCCCTGCGTCCCTTCGAGCTATGCAGCTTGCGGATTTCTTTGACTAGGGGGTTTTGAATACTTGTGAGCATTGTATTAATTCAGCAGAGCCAATGGGGTTATTGCCTGTATCGGGTTAACCCCAAACTTTCTTCTGCCTTGAGAATGCGGAACCCGGGACTTGAACCCGGAAGGCTTGCACCACATGAACCTGAATCATGCGCGTCTACCAATTTCGCCAGTTCCGCATTTGTCACGAACTTATACTATCCCATATCTTGGAAAATCTGTCAACTGTTTTGGGCAATTTATTTTATTCTTCTCGGCTGCGAGTAATAGGGAGAACTTTAAGAACCGCTTATCCACCCTGCTTAATTAAGGGGGGCTAGGAGGCTATCCAAATTAATATTACACCTTTTTTGAAGCCCTTCTTTTCCACCACAAACCCATTCCAGCAGCCACAAACGTACCAACAGCAGTCATCGGTTCCGGTACAGGTTCATACTCATAAATTGCACTAACCGTAGTGTTAGCCGCAACCTTACCGTCGAAACTTCCCCTCACAGGATTCCCCTGAATTTGAGTAAAACCCGTCGTCATCAAACCTGCGATCAAAGTATCACCATCACATCCACTTAACGCACTCAGAGACTCCGGAGAATCATAACTCTTTGACACAGTACCGGAAGCCGAACCGCTAACACTTCCCGTAGTGCCACTACCAATCTTAGTTTCCGGCGGACTTGCTAACACACTTAAAGTCAAATTAGGGTCAACTTTCAACAGCGGAATATTCACAGCAATACTGGCATTAGTCGCCGCCGTCCCCATAAAATCTCCTGTCAAAGGAGTAATGCTAACACTATTATTAACAGTAGACTTAACCGTAACATAAGCCTTTAATAGCGTTCCCAACAGCGAATTAAACTTAGGCAAAACCACATTCGTGCTACTATTTAATGGCTGCGAACCCAGATCCACAGTATAAGTTTGAGTGAGAGTAGCAGCTTGTACAGCAAAACATTGACTAACAACTGCAAAACTTAAAGTTCCGCCAACAATTCCCAACTTTTGATAAACATTCATTTCGATCAACCCCTAAAATAATCAAATTGTATTTTATCCGCGTTCATCCGCGTTCATCTGCGGTTAAAAACTCCAACTCCGCAAAGCCCAATTTCCAATCAAAGACATTAAGTAACTAAAAGCCCAAACAGTATAAACTATACTTAAAGGCGCATAAGCCGCCAAAACCCATCGAGTTTCTGCTGCTTCCTCAATCTCCTCCCTCCGCAACAAATCCCCATAAAAATCAAACGACCTTTGTCGCAGATTGTTAATGCCAGTTCCAGCAACCAACAAATAATAACCATCAAATCTATTCAACGGATTCAAGTTAATTGCAACTGTCAGCAATGCCGCCACCATCAACAAGTAACTAATTTGATGCCAAACTGGATTGAACTGAGAAAACAGCCACATCCAAACAGCAAATGCCCAAATTGTTACTTGAATCAATACTCCCGCCGCTACTACTAAAACTCGCTGTTTCCGCCTGACTAAACTGTATTGGTCAGTTGTATCTGTATAGCATCCGGGGATGAAACACATAAACAACAATCCAATTTCTTTAACAATACCGCCGTAGTGTTTGAGGGTGAAAGCATGACCGAGTTCATGCAAAGCTATTACTAGCATTGTCAGCAAGACGACTTTGATTATGTTCTCAAGTTTTCCGGCTGTCAATAACTGCTGGTGCGAAGTGGCAACTTCCGCTGGGGAAGCCAACCACACTGCTACAGAGGAAGAGATGAAAGCGCACAGAAAAAAGCCAAACTCCCACGTCCAAATCCAGCGGAGTTTGTCGATGTGCCGCGACAGCAAAACATCGGGATTGACGAGGGGAATTGTGAAGGATAGCAGATTGAATTTGGCTTTTGGGGGCTTGGTTCCTTCTAGCATTCCTGCTTGTGCTAAGTCTTTTAAGAGATTTTGCACATCTTCTAAATCTAGGTCGTATTCGGCGAGAATATTAGTTAGTGGCTGTTGACTTAGTTGCAAGATTACCTGTTTGTCAAAGTCGTCAACTTGCAGACAGGTAATGTCTTCGGGATTGCGAAGTATCCAATAACCGTCGGGATGAGGTATCCACTGCACCGCTGATTTGAGTTGCATTGTAAATTGTAACTTTGGATGGCAAAGTTTCGATTTAATTGAATAGGAATTAGGCGTTTTTAGGCGGAGATTTCGATCCCCCCTAGCCCCCCTTAAGAAGGGGGGGACAAGAGTTCTCTCAAAGTCCCCCTTCTTAAGGGGGATGCGAGGGGGATCTAGACTTTCGGATCAAGCAGAGAGACAGTGGGTGTTTTTATTGAATTGTCTTGAATCGATCGCAAATTTATATTTTTCAGTTTTCTCCGCTAGGTTTTTGAGTATTTCGATCAACCCTCTCTTTCCCTGAAAAGCGTATTTTTCAAAAGAAATTTGACCCCATTTCAATGAAGCAGGGAAGTATTGAAGCATTTTGTGAAGAAGCTTGAGTGATATTTGTTTGGGCTTTAGACTTTAATCCAAATTTCACCTTGGTGTTTATGGTATCAGAAAGCCGAAAAAAAGCAAGTGTAAGTTCTAACTATTTTAGAAATTACGCATTTTTCACCTGTGATTGCGCGGGAAACCTTGTGTAGCTGATACTTCTGGTTGAGGAGGGGATTGCTCTCCCAAAAAGTTTACAGAAACTTTACGATCGCTAAAATCATTTTTGGTGTATGATGACCGTGAAGAAGCTACAAACCACAGAAATTAAGCATTAACAAAGTATTTGTGCGATCGCCCGCCTGACCGTTAGCAAAGCGCGGCATATTTAAAGCGATCGCCTATACTGAAAATTTGTTAATTTTGCGTAATTTTTCAAATAAACAGAAATTTTTGACGATTATTAAAAAATCTTTGTAGGGAAAGGATTTTGGTTGAGTGTCTGAAGGCATTTAATTAGGTTCTGGCGATCGACTTCATATTAATACAGGGTGCAAAAGTTATGGGTTGGCTAAATTTTGGTGGCAAAAAACGCGATCGGGCTCAAGGTTTTGGGGATTCAAGTAAAACAAAGAGTCGGAAACGACCGAAAAGTTTTATCTTAGAAAGAATTGTGACTCCGAGTGCGGGTTTTGGAGATTGGGATCACGAATTCGACCAGCTACATCAATTATTGGGTTCTTTGTCGCTTTCTGATTTACATTTACCTAATTTCTTGGCTGATAGCGGTGTTTGCCCGATCGACCCTGCTGCGCCAACTAATAATTTACCACCGCTGATTGATTTTGACCCGCTGGGTCTGTACCATGATGGGATTGCCACTCAAACCCCTTACACTCCGGGCGGTGCGTTTGAGACTTTGCCGATTGCTTTGATTCCCGTCGATCCGCATTCGCCGAATCCTAACAATCCGAATGCAATCCGTCAATTGCTCAATTTTCCTTTGGCTGATCAGCCGTTGGTGGGGAGTATTGATACGGGTGTGAGTGCGGATAGTCCTTATTTGAATTACGCGAATATTAAGCAGGGCCGCGATTATGTGGGCGGGGATGATAATCCGTTGCTGAAGCCTGGGG
>NZ_JADEWV010000489.1 GCF_015207455.1 Microcoleus sp. LEGE 07076 | reverse complement strand
TCCTTGTCCACTAGCTTTAGAAGATGGGCTTCACCGTATCCGATGCTGGCCACATCATCCCATTCGAGGGAAATACATTCTTCTGCGTTCCGAAAAAATGCTTTTGATTTATTACCAACCGGGTGCTTGAAGTGGATATCTTCTCTTACAGTCTGAAGATGTGCTTCCTCATCTACGAATTCGGGTGAAAGAGTGAAGTTACGAAGTCCTGAATGTCGCTTTAAGATGCCACGAAGAACAAGTTCCTCTACAATGCCAGGAAAGCCCGTTAGATTGATGTAGGGCTTGTGGCGGTTTGAGAATATGAAACTTAGAACTGACTTCAAGTCAGCCTCATCAAACTTCTTTCTTCCATCTAGCAGACTGATGGCTCTGCCTAGCAAGTTCATCGCTTGCTGATTGCGTGGTTCAAACTGAATCATAGTATTTACTTTCATTGGTATTCTTGAGAAACTGGTGGGAGTTTAGTCCGCCAAGGGCCTAGCTGGGTTTCTTGCAGGCAGGTTCTACAGAGCGAGTAATAAATCTTGGCCTTTTCATCATGGTAGGTTTCACGCTTTTTGCATCTAAGGCACGTTGCGTTGTAGCGGATATGGAAAGGGAAAGGGCTGTCTTGTGGTAGATGGCTTCTCACATTGTTTGTTCCTAAATCTGATAAAAAGAGAACCCCCACAGCGCACTGGCCATGGGGGCTAAGGTGTCCTACCGGGATGAATCGGCGGACGTAGCACTTCGCGAGAGACACGAAGATTCTGTAATTATATGATTTTGTTACATATTCTAGACGGCCATAAAAGGGCGTCAATATGCTGTGTTAGCAATTAGTTAGCATTATCAATGAGATAGCGGCAAGTTGAGTGGAATTGGTGGTTTTGTTTAAGTCAGGCTGTCGCCTGTTCTCATATTTCCACTAGGGAGGCCTTCACAGTTTATCAAAGTATCCGGGTACAAAGGCTCTTCTAGAGTCCACTATCTTCAGCAGATGATTAGCAAGCAAGATGATTTCCAAGGCCTCTAGAGGATTATCTATCTCAACGTCTCTGTGTGACTGAGGATT
>NZ_JADEWV010000267.1 GCF_015207455.1 Microcoleus sp. LEGE 07076 | reverse complement strand
CCACTCCGATTCCATCCCGAACTCGGTTGTTAAACGCTGCGGTGGCGAAGATATTTGGTGGGTCACTGCCTGAGAAAATAGCTCGATGCCTGGGATTTTATTCATAATAATCAAAGCCTCTTTCTGACATGAAGAAACTGGCTTTGTTGTTTTTAGAGTTTATGGGTTGCTGAACTAGGGTATGGTAAATAGTTCTTGCTTAATAATCGATCGCCAACGAATAACAGGAGCGATCGATTCAAGCTCGATTAAAGATAATTGTTTTCGGTATCGATTTCACCCAGTTCTATCGTCTTCCTAAAGTTGTGCTACAGATATGGCTTCTAAAATGAACGGATATCCCGTCACAGAAGCCATGACTTAATTCGTTAAATTTTCGTAACTGCCTAGCTAGTAGTATTTGACGGAAAGAAAACAGAGACATTACCAAGTAACCCATCAGTAACAACTTCTAGAAGATTAAGACCACGCTTAGATGCAGTCGAAAGAAAAGAACGAATATTGGCGAGGGAAACCGCAAAATCAAACGAGCGGAAGCCACCATAAATTTTCTGGGCGTTGCTGAATCAGGGAATGAAAAAAATAAGTTGAAAATCCCGATGCTTTGTGGATACTGGTTTCTATGACTTGCATATTTAGGGCTTGCTGAATAAGTTAGGAAAAATCGCGATCGCACTTGATGGGCAATTCAAGCTCCGCAAAACATAAGTTTTTGTTGACTATAACTTGCCCACTTATAGCTTTTAATAATCAGTGAAGCGTAAATAGGTGTGATTTTCGGTTTTTGACATAAAAACACACAAAAAACCCCTCTTAACCAGGTAGAAAGGTTCATTACTAAAAAAGTAATAGCAATGGCTGTTTCAGAAGTATTATCAAGTTTTGCCATCACTCGATTTAGGCTAAATCTTCTTTTTCGCAAGTCCCAAATTTCCCCTCAATTGCATTTCTAATTCTTTCATCTTCTGAGGCTTGTTTCTTTGTTTCTTTGCTCACATTAGCTGGTGGCCTTCCTAAAGGGGGACCACTGATTCTAATTCCTCTTTCTTTACACCAGGCTCGATTTTCCCTGGTTCGATAAATGCGATCGGCATGGACTGATTCTGGATAGCATCCTGTATAATTTTTAAATGCTTCTACTTGTGCTTTTAAGTCTCCTGATTCGTTAAAATTATCCCAACTTATCCGGTCTAAAAATACATATCCTTCACTGCAACTCGCTGATATTTTGGCTCCAAACTCTACAGATTTCCCTGCTTTTCCTCTGACAATGGGACGGATGTGCGGTTGGCTTAAACTTACTATTCTGTCCGATATACTCTGTTTTTTATTTTCAAATAACCAGAGTTGTTGCCGATAGACTTCTGTGAGAACTAGCAAGGTTTTATATTGCTTTTTGGTCAGACTTTGTAGGGTGGCACCTGATTCGATTAGCTGTTCAATATGAGCGAGGTTTCTTTTGATATATTGCAGTTGTTTTTTAATGGCTTGGATTTTTTTGTGGCGTTTAGGTCGTCGTTGTTTGGCTACTGCTAAGTAGTCTTTCCTGGCTATTTTTCGGTAGGTTCTTGGTTTTTTATTGATTTTTTATTTGAGGGATTTATAGAGAATGTCGATGATTTTTTCGGTGTGAACTCTGGCTCGGTTTAATAGTCCTAAGTCTGTGGGATAGCTAATATCGGCTGGGGCACAGGTCGCATCTACAATTAATTTTCCTTGATTGGTTGATTCATTTGTTTCGTCCGAATCCTTTTTTTTTTCGGGCAGTTTTGGGGTGATTTCGCGCATTTTTTCCACCATTCGTTCGTTCACTTTCTTGATTAAATTTGCACTGATTCGCTGCCGAAAGTGGACTAATAGTGATGGGTCAAATGCGGGTTCATTACTGTAGGTTGATTTGCCTATAAAGTATTGCAGGTATGGGTTTTCCCGGATCTGTTCTACTGTTTCTATGTCGCTGATTCCTAGTTTTTCTTTGATGATTAATGCCCCCAATGCCATCCTAAATGATTTGGCGGGGGCTCCCATTTCGGTCGGGAAATTTTCAGCATATTCTGATTCAAATTCCGACCAAGGGATAAGTTCTGCCATCTTTACCCAACGGTTGTCAGCAGACAACCTTCCTTCAAAGGGGAGTTCAAAGTCGGATGGGGGGCTTGGGGCAAGCTCAGCTTTTCTGTACACGAGCGCAAATGGTGATGCACGGGTTTTGAGCCATTATACCTGTTTTTCTTGCACCCTTACTACTTTTTTGGTCGGAAAATCCTTACACTGTTTACTTTTCTCACTGATTCAGCAAGCCCTATTTAGCCTTTCATACCGTAAATCAGCAACGCCCTTTCTCCGTACTGTACTGGGGCTTTAACTGATTCTGGAAAACTCCCTTGTATTTGAGCTTTACATTCAGGACATTTTTTGACCCCAACTTGGTGTTCTGTGACGATTATTTTTGGCGTTGGTATATCAAATACTTGTCGCCCGATCATTTTTTTGGCTTCTACTTGAGATATGTCACACCCCCATGATAGACATGAGCATGGTGTGGGATGTTCTATGATATTATCTGGTTCTAAAACTTATTCTAATGTCTGCCCTGCATGACCAAACTGTCCCCCTGATGGGCGCTTTCCTTTTTCTCGTAAACTTTTTGTCCGAATTTTATCCGCTTTTTTGAGTCGATCGCTTGACGGTGGTTTTGACTGGTTTGGCTATCTAACCCCAAACGCCTCTCTAGTTCTGCTATTTTTGGCCGCAGGACTTGAATTTCTTGCTTCAGGGGGCGACAATCGCCCCAAAACCATTACAGGCTAATGTTTTCGCGCTTCAAACCCACGTCATAAAATAAAGCTTATTGACAAAATAATTTTTATACAGGAAAAAGCGCCTAGTTGTGATAAAAAGGAAAGGCGTCGCTAATACCACAAGACCAAAGTTATAATATGTTACCCTCATTCTATCACACTATCCTCGAAAAATATCTCAACCCACAACAGTTATTGACTCTTCAGATGCTGGTATGGTTGTTACAATCTCAAAAACAAGTCAGAATAGAACGATTAGCTGCAACTCTGCCATTAACCATTTTACAAAACAGTCGCCGTCGTCACAACGTTTTTTATCAATTAAAGCGCTCAGCATACTTGTGATTTGGTTCCCGATTATTAGAGAGGTCATATCTCGTCAAATCAAAGCGGGAACTCAATTAATTATTGCATTGGATAGAACACAGTGGAAAGAGTATAATGTTTTAATGGTAAGTGCAATTTATCAAAAAAGGGCTTTCCCCATATTCTGGACACTGTTAGATAAACAAGGGGCTTCTAATTTAGCCGAACAACAACAGGTAGTACGTCCGGTTATTCGACTGTTAAAGAAATATAAATTAGTGATAATTGGCGACCGGGAGTTTCATAACATAGAGTTAGCACAATGGTTGCACCGTCAACATCTCAGCTTTGTACTCCGTCAAAAAGGTAATACGACTTTTCGAGAAAAAAAACAGCCATTTCAAGCACTAAGCAGCATTCCACTTAAACCGGGCATTCATTTATTCTATCCCCTGATTAATTTAACTCAAAACAAAGGTTTCTCTCGCTTTAACTTGGTTGCTTCTTGGAAAAGGAAATATAAAGGTAAACCAGAAGATGAACCTTGGTATCTGCTAACTAATCTCCCAGATTTAAAAAGTGCTAACAAAATTTACGCTCAACGTTATGGAATAGAGGCGATGTTTAAAGATTGCAAAACTGGAGGATACAACTTGGAGGGTTCTCAAGCATCACCTGATAAATTGATTGTTTTAATGATTTTAATTGCATTAGCTATGACTGCCGCATGGTTACAAGGAAAAAGAACCAAGCTTCAAGGACAAGAAAAATATGTTTGTCGTCCTCAAGAGACAGGTAGAACAAGGAGAAGACATAGCAACTTTTGGATTGGTTTGTATGGCGAAAATTGGCTAATAGGTTTTGACTCCTGTCAGGAGTGGGTAGAGTCCATGCTGAGCTTTGTTCGCAATAAAAAGTCATTTTATCAAAAAGGGTTGAGAGCTATAAAGCTTATAGGGCAACCATTATAGCCTCCTTGTCGCCCCCTGAAGTCTTACACATTGTCAGCGATTAAACGAGCCAAAATCTTTTGAGGTAAGGGTTTTAGGCTTATTCAGCAAGCCCTAAAGTAAGCTACTCGATGAGCCAAGACTTGCGGGACATTTTGCTCATTCCACCCGGCCCCAGAAATTTTTATGCGACGACCAATTTGTTTGATTGCTGATTCCACAGAATCCGAGCCAATCGAACAAATCTTATTTGACTGGTAATAGTGGTAATTAACAATTCGTTCTCGGTGTTTGTTGAGATATAGGCAAAAATTCTTGGCAGCTTTTTTGGTCAGATTTACAAAAAGTTGTTTCGCTTTCTCTACCTGTCCCATCCATAAATAAGCTTCGGCCTCATTGATTCTGCGTTGTGAACCGCCAACCTTATTCAGATTTTCGCTCAGATGATACCAGTCAAGGATTTCTCGGCGTTGTCCATTGGGGGCAACTAACCTAATAATATTCCAAATTCCCCCATGTCCATCTCCCTGACAGGTAACAATCTTAGCGATGGGTTGACTGTTTACCCAATTAATCAGCCAAATATTATCTTGATAACCCGCGATTAATCCGGGTGCATCTCACTTTGGCGAATGTGTCAAAAAAGAGTTAAAATGAAAAAGCTAGTAAAATAGTCAAATAAATATAAGGCAAATAAAATGATACCATCAGACCAACAACAGCTAAAAGCCCACTTAAAAGCGGTAGCAGAAATTCTTTACAGAAATACAGCTCCAACCCAGTTAAAAAGTTTTGAAAGTATAGAAAAATCCCTGCGTCAGAAAATGTTAGAAGAAGTAGGCCCAGAACTAGGTAGCTTTTTTTTTCAGCAGTATCAGGGATTCAAACAGGAAAATCCAGAAAAATAAAATCAATAATGGGTTCGCTCGATATTACAGACAATCAAGCGAAATATTTTGGATTGAAAGCGTATAGTCAATTCAGTCCAATTATGGAAAAATGCTGTCTTTTAATCAGAAATAACGAATCTTATCAAATGGCAGAAAAAGATTTAGAGATTTTCACGGGGGTCAAAGTCTCTCATAGTACATTACACAGATTAGTTAAACGACAAGAATTTGAATTACCTACATCTAAACAAGGAGTCCAACAAATTACATTAGATGGCGGGAAAGTCAGGCTACGCAACGAAACCAAAGGCGAGGGTTGTTACTGGAAAGACTATAAAGCCATTTGTTTAGATAATGTTTATTCAGGACCATTTTTTCAAAATAATCAATATTTAATTGATTGGACTAATAGCCAAAAATTACTACATCCTATGTATTGACGCTTGAGATGGTCATGCCGGAATTTGGAAGATATTTAAAGAAATTGGAGATAATGAACAAAGACAAGAAATCTTAGATTGGTATCATCTCAAAGAAAATCTCTACAAGGTAGGAGGTTCAATAAAACGATTAAAATCAGCAGAAACCATGTTATGGCAAGGCAAAATTGATCGAGTTATAAAAATATTTAAAAACTTTAAAGGTCAAGCATTTAAAACGTTTTGTAATTATTTAGAGACGCATCGCTGCCGAATAGTTAATTACCAATACTACAAAGAAGAATCTATAAGTTCGATTGGTTCGGGAGCAATTGAATCAATAATTAAACGCATTGGATTAAGGGTAAAAATATCGGGAGCACAATGGAATATTGAGAACGTTTCGTCTATCCTTGCTCTTCGCTGTGCTTATCTCAACGGTCAACTTTCAATTTGATGTATTTGCCAAACTGAGATGCACCCATTAATCCGCTGTTGGTGTGCTTTGCTTTATAGTCTTTGTAGATACATTCTAGTCCCTGTGCAGTTCTTAATCTAATTTTTCATCCATCGAGAGATAATTTGTCAATTAGTTCTGTCACTATCGGCAACGGAAACTGTTGCCGATGGACTAGTCGGGAGCTGTGATATGGCATTTGTTTGGACACCGGTGATGTATTCTAAATCTACTGCCGTTTGCTCGTATGACATATTGGCACTTAATCTCAGACAACACTGTCGGGGCGACAAGTCACCTATAACGCTGATAGAATAAGCCTCATAGCTCTTATGCCTTGTTGATAATTAGGTAGTTTATGTGGATATAAAGACATTAATTCAACAACAACCAGCCAATTACTAAACATCAAATCGACCCACGATTCACCCCAAAGTCCAATATAAAAAGTGCTATGACGTGCATATTTTCTGTGATTTTCTGTTTTTCTACTTAAATATTCTTGAACTTGCTTTGACTTAATTTTTATCCATTGGATTATACTCTTCAAGTATGCTAGTGACAACAAAATTAATAATTTACTCAATCGCTCGCCCGTGAGATTAGTCCTTTCTAGGTTATATCCTTCACTCTTAAAGTCTCTGAACATTTCTTCAATTCCAAATGTTTTTGCATAAGAATCAACTGCGGTTTGTATATTTGCCAAGCTTGTCAGAATATACCAAGGTTCTTCTGTAGTAATATTTCGAGATTTCCCCAGCCACTTACCTGCTAGATTAAACC
>NZ_JADEWV010000266.1 GCF_015207455.1 Microcoleus sp. LEGE 07076 | reverse complement strand
ACTGACAACAGTCAACTGACAACTGACAACAGTCAACAGTCAACAGTCAACTGACTTTTTATTAACTTTTGCGGCTGACAACATTAATTCGATCGCTCAACTGACGCAAAGTTTGGGCCAAATTCGGGTCAGTGTTCCGCAGTTGAGCAATTTTGTCGCAACTGTAAAGTACAGTCGTGTGGTCTTTTCCGCCGAAAACTTCGCCAACTTTCGGCAAACTCAAACCAGTATGCTGCCGAATTAAATACATTCCTATTTGACGGGCGAGACTAATTTCGCGCCTGCGGGAAATACCTTTCAAATCTTCAACAGAAACATCAAACGCCTCGGCCACAACGGCAATTACTGCATCCGGAGTCGCCTGTACGGTTTCAGTTTGCGGGTTCAAAACTGGGGCGATATTCTCCACTGTCATCGGCAAACCGGTAATTGAAAGATATGCTACTGCCCGAATCAAAGCTCCTTCTAATTCCCGCACATTGGAAGTATAGCTAGAAGCAATGTATTCAATCACATCTCGCGGCAGCCGCATATTTTCATACTCACCTTTTTTCTGCAAAATTGCCATCCGTGTTTCCAAGTCGGGCAATTGAATATCAGCAATTAATCCCATCGAAAATCTGGAACACAAACGCTCTTGCAGGCGGGGGATTTGCTGCGGCGGGCGGTCAGAAGCTAAAACTACTTGATTTCCCGCTTCGTGCAAAGTATTAAAAGTGTGAAAAAATTCTTCTTGAGTGTATTCTTTTCCTTCAATAAATTGAATGTCATCTATTAATAAAACATCGGCGGCGCGATAATGGTCGCGGAAAGTTTGCATACTGTCTTTGCGAATTGCGGCGATTAAATCGTTGGTAAATTTTTCGGTAGAAACGTAAAAAATCTTGGCGTTGGGGTCAATTTCCAAGCGATAATGACCGATCGCCTGCATCAGATGAGTTTTCCCCAAACCAACGCCACCGCACAAAAATAGGGGATTGAATTCTCGGCCCGGAGACTCGGCTACTGCGAGGGAAGCCGCATGAGCCATGCGGTTGTTGGAACCGACGACAAAGCGGGAAAATACGTATTTGGGGTTTAAATTGGCGGGTTTGGGAGGGTGAAGCGAGTTGCTTTCGGGGGCATCGGCGATGGGGGACGGCCAAATCGTGGCTCCCTGGCTGCTGTCGTCTGTTTCATTTCCTCTGGCAATTGTCAAGTAAATTTCTACCGGATAGCCGAGAATTTCTTCAACTGCACTGGCAATTGTTTTGACGTAGTATTTTTGCAACCAATTGCGAGCAAAGGGGTTGGGGGCGCTGACGATCAAACAGTTATTTTCGAGCTGTTCGGCTCTGGCAGTTTTGATCCACGTCTCAAAACTAGGTCTGCTCAGTTGTACCTGGAGACGTTCAAGTATCTGATTCCACAGATTTTCGAGGGGAATTTCCATCGCTCACTTCTGCCGATCGGCATTCAAGAGATTTAGTCTACTCTAGAGAGTTTAGTCCTCAGATGCTAAAGTTTAAGGGAGTCTGCCGTAGCACGGGCGAGGGCGGGACGCCATCGCCCAAAAATTTGGCGGCCCGGCTGCAATATAGCAGGTATCAAAGAGCTGCTAGGTAAATATTTAAAATTGGCAGGAAAGCCTAAAAATATGGCTATGAAGAGTTCTACAGGCAAGTTTTGGAAGCAACCGGCAATTTACATATTGCTGCTGGTAACGGGAGCCGGAGCCGCCATGTTGGGCGATCGGCTGACGGTTTCTCAATTACGAGGAAATTCTGGCGATTCTGGACAAGAGGCGCTGCAACCGAAATTGCAACTGCCTCCCAAGACTGAGGTTCAAGGTAGCAAAGTATTGCCGCCCGTTCCCTTGTCGGGGGATGCAGCCAATGTGAATTTTATTGTCGCTGCGGTGGCAAAAGTTGGCCCGGCCGTGGTGCGGATCGATGCTTCGCGCCTGGTGAAACCGGGAAATAGAAGGCTCTCACCGGAAGATTTTTTTGGCACAGAACCGAATTCGGGCGGCCGGGGCGGGATCGAACGGGGTACGGGTTCGGGTTTTGTCATCGGGGCTGACGGCGTGATTCTGACTAACGCTCACGTTGTAGAGGGTGCAGATACGGTAAATGTAACTCTCAGGGATGGCCGCAGCTATCAGGGGCGGGTGTTGGGGGCGGATAAGGTGACGGATGTGGCTGTGGTGAAGATTGAGGCGAATGCTCTGCCTGTGGTGGCGATCGGCAATTCGGATAAGCTGTTGTCTGGGGAATGGGCGATCGCCATCGGCAATCCTTTGGGTTTGGACAATTCGGTAACTGCGGGGATTATTAGCGCTACGGGGCGATCGAGCTCTGATGTGGGCGTGCCCGACAAGCGGATCGGTTTTATTCAAACAGACGCTGCAATCAATCCGGGCAATTCCGGCGGCCCGCTGCTGAATGCTTCGGGCGAAGTTATCGGCATGAATACGGCGATTATTCAAGGGGCTCAAGGGTTGGGCTTTGCGATTCCCATTCAGGCGGCGCAACAGGTAGCGCAGGAACTGATTTCCACCGGAAAAGTCGAACACGCTTATTTGGGCATTGAAATGGCGACGCTGACTCCAGAGGTTCAGCAGCAAATTAACAGCAATGCTAACAGCAATCTGCGAGTTGCAGTCGCTCGCGGTGTCGCGATTGTCAGCGTAGTTCCTAATTCTCCCGCAGCCACGGCCGGTTTGCGGGCTGGAGATGTGATTCAAAAGATTAACAATCAGCCGATTATTCAGTCGGAAGCTGTTCAGGAGTTTGTGCAAAATGCTAAGGTTGGCGGCTTGTTGCAAATGGAGATTAATCGCAACGGGCAAATAGTTAATTTAACTGTGCAACCGGGGAGTTTGCCAGTTCAAAAAATTAGATAATTTGTTGATGGTTGTTAGTTGTTAGTTGTTAGTAGGGGCGGTGCCCCCGTGCCCTCCCTCTCAGTTGTTAGTTGTTAGTTGTTAGTTGTTAGTTGTTAGTTGTTAGTTGTTAGTTGTTAGTTGTTAGTTGTTAGTTGTTAGTTGTTAGTTGTTAGTTGTTAGTTGTTATTAATAGGAATAAATTATTAATGAGTCTCTCTACAAAATGAAAACAAACTAATAATTGATGATAGAGATTGTAAAGCAGAGAGCCGAACCAAGGATTTTTCTTGATTTTTTTATGGAATAGTTCAATTTCAATTATTTATTAATTCTCACGAGTAAAGACTAATAACCAACAACCAATAATAACAACAACCAACAACCAACCAACAACCAACAACCAACAACCAACAACCAACAACCAACAACCAACAACCAACAACCAACCAACAACCAACAACCAATAACCAATAACCAACAACCAATAACTAATAACTAATAACTAAAAAATATGTCAGAAGTATTGCAAATTTATCAATTAGGAAATCCCGTACTGCGCCAACCGTCGCAAGTTGTCGAGAATGTTAAGGACTCGCGCATTCAACAGTTGATAGACAACCTAATCTGTACAGTACAACACGCGAACGGAGTGGGGATTGCCGCCCCTCAAGCGGCTCAGTCCGATCGCCTGTTCGTCGTCGCATCCCGCCCAAATCTACGGTATCCCCAAGCACCGAAGATGGAACCCACAGCGATGATTAATCCCCGGATTGTGGCTGCATCAACAGAGACAGTCAAAGACTGGGAAGGCTGTTTGAGCATTCCGGGGATTCGGGGATTGGTACCCAGAAGCAGGGCGATCGAGATCGAATACACTTGTAGAAACGACCAACTCCACCGACAACAACTCACAGACTTTGTAGCCCGTATTTTTCAACACGAATACGACCATTTAGATGGCATCGTGTTTTTAGACAGAGTGGAAAGTACCCAACAACTCATCACCGAAGATGAGTACCAAAAGCAAATTGTCAACCTCCTCTAGTCTCAAACATCCAGGGTATAAAGCCCCCAGATCGATCCTCCGGGTCAATTCTACCATCTCAAATCCCAAATTTAAAATCTCAAATTGATTGGAGGAGTCTGAGCAGCAATTTGTCAAGATTCTCTAATAATTGATATAATTGCGATCGGTAGCGCCAGTGATGTTGTGAATAGGAGGGCCAATGTCTATCAATTTGGAAAAAGGCGGCAGAATCAATCTCTCGAAAGAAGCACCAGGGCTGAAAAATGCCGGGATCGGTTTAGGATGGGATCTCAACGCTACAGACACGGGCGGGGCGTTTGACTTAGATGCTTCCGTGTTTATGTTGGGGGCTAGCGGTAAAATTCCCAGCGAAAAATACTTTGTTTTTTACAATAACAAAGAGTCGCCCGATTCTTCTGTGATACATCTAGGAGATAGCCTAACCGGAGAAGGAGTTGGAGATGATGAAACAGTTACAGTCGATTTAACCAAAGTCGATCCGGCAGTCGAAGAAATTGTGTTTGTTGTCACCATCCACGAAGCAGAATCGAGAAGGCAAAACTTCGGTCAAGTGCGGAATGCTTTTATCAGGATTTACGACACCACTACTAACACAGAAGTCACCAAGTACGATTTGGACGAAGATTTTTCTAGGGAGACTGCGGTGGAGTTTGGCAGACTTTACAAGAAAGATGGCGAGTGGAGATTTCAAGCTGTAGGACAAGGCTACAATTCTGGCTTGCAAAGCTTTGTAGACAAGTATGCCGCATAAAAAGTCGGCATAAAAAGTCGATTTGTGCTAAATAAATCGAGGGGAAATTCGGAAGCATGAACGTTTCCCTCGATTTTGGGCCAGACTCATGAGGTGAGAAACCAGATGGGAATTCAATTAAAGAAGGGCGAAAGATTTAATCTTTCTCAAACATCTCCAAGTTTAACAAAAATTGCGATCGCCCTGGGTTGGGAAATAGCAACTCAACTAAATGTATCCGACTCAAATCCGCAAAGCTGCGATATCGATGCCTCGGTTTTTGCATTAGGTTCTGACGGTAAAATCCCCGAGGAAAGATACTTTGTATTTTACAATAATTCGCAGTCGCCGGACGGAGCAATTGCTCATTCGGGAGATAATCAAACTGGGCAAACTCAAGGAGATGACGAGACAATTTATGTAGACTTAGAAAAGGTAACGGCTGCGGTGGAGGAAATGGTGTTTGTGGTGACAATTCACGACGGACACGCTAAACATCAAAATTTCAGTCAAATTAAAAATGCTTTTATCCGATTGTACGATCGCCAAAGCGGCAGCGAACTAGCGAAGTATGATTTAACAGAAGCTTTTTCTGAAGAAACAGCAGTCGAGTTTGGACGGTTGTACAAAAAAGATGCAGCTTGGAAATTTCAGGCCGTAGGACAAGGATATAAAGCAGGGTTGCAGAGTTTTGTTGACAAGTATCATTCAGAGATTCAACAGCAAGAAAAACCAGCACAACTTACAGTAGAACTGCCTAAATTACCAGTCATTGAAGATAGCCACAAAACTCAGGAAGCCATAGCATTAGACAAAAAGCTTGAGGAGAAAGCGCCGCACATTTTCAATCTAGTCAAGAAAGCCGATATCTCGCTCAAGAAGGCAAATTTAACAAATCACAATGCTCAAGTAGCGCTTTGCCTCGATATTTCTGTTTCCATGTCTTCCCTATACAGTTCTGGAAAAATTCAGCGTTTAGCAGAGAAGATTTTGGCTTTGGGATGTCGGTTTGACGACAACGCAGCGATCGACATATTTCTGTTTGGAGTCAACCCCCACAATCCCGGTGAAATGTCGATCGACAATTTCTCGAACTTCATCCACCATATACTGCAACAGTATCCTTTAGAAGGAGGTACTTACTACGGTAAAGTAATGGAAGAAATTAGAAACTTCTATTTTCCTGACGCTCGCGGTAGCAGTCGCTACGCAGCTATTAAAGCCGATCGACCTGTCTACGTGATGTTTGTCACGGATGGAGCCACTGCAGACGAGTCCGAAACCAAGCAGCAGCTACAATGGTCATCCTATGAACCGATATTTTGGCAGTTTATGGCGATCGGCAAATCGCAAAAAGATATCAAAAGTAAGGGAGTTCGAGGGCGGTTAGCAAGAGCTGTAGCGAGCAATTTTAGCTTTTTAGAGCAGCTTGACGAAATGGACGATCGCTACCTAGACAACGCCGATTTCTTCAGCTTAGAAGACCCGGAACACATTGCTGATGAGGAATTATACGATTTGTTGACAGCAGAATACCCACATTGGGTAAAATCAGCCCGCATCAAAAATCTCTTACCATAGAAACAGCTTTTTCAGAAAAAAATGCTAGCTTAGAATAATCATTCAACTTCACAAAAAACCGTACAAAATTAGAAAAATATGGCTATCAACCTAACAAAAGGACAATCAATCATTCTCAGCAAAAGCGAATACGACTTATCCCGATTGACAATGGCTTTAGGCTGGGACGTTGCACAAGCTAAAAAAAGTATTTTCGGCCGCAGCAGCGGTGCAAACTTTGACTTAGATTCCTACGCTATGCTCCTGGGAGAAAATGGCAAATTAAAAAACTACAAAGAAGATGTAATTTATTACTCTCATTTGGAGTCAAAAGACAAAACAGTTGTACACTCAGGCGACAATCTTACCGGGGAGGGAGACGGCGACGACGAACAAATATTGGTGAAACTGAACTCGTTGCCATCACAATATCACAAAATTATTTTGGGCGTAAATA
>NZ_JADEWV010000488.1 GCF_015207455.1 Microcoleus sp. LEGE 07076 | reverse complement strand
GAATACTTCATTCCTTATTTATTTATCTAAGATAGAAGGACTAAAGTCCTCACTACGAACCAAATTATATAGAGTAGAGAAATAGGTATAATATTTACTACCTGATACAAATCATCTAAAATTCACAATCTAAAATCGAATGAGTTATTGCCTAAACCCCAACTGTTCTAAGCCCCAAAACCCGGATGCAGCCAAAATTTGCCGAAATTGCCGATCAAAACTGCTGTTGCGCGACAGATATCGGGCAATAAAGGCGATCGGACAAGGCGGCTTTGGCAGAACATTCCTCGCCGTTGACGAAGACAAACCCTCCAAACCCCGGTGCGTCATCAAACAATTTTTACCCACAGAAACCCAACTCATCCCATCAGCCAGCAATCGCAACAGCAAAAAAGCAGCCCAACTTTTTGAACAAGAAGCAATGCGATTAGACGAATTGGGAAAACACCCCCAAATTCCCGAACTATTAGCCTATTCCACCCAAGATAACCGACAATATGTAGTACAAGAATTTATCGACGGACAAAATTTAGCACAAATCGTCGAACAAGAAGACATATTTACAGAAACTCAAATCAAAGACTTACTTAATAGCTTATTACCCGTCCTTCACTTCATCCATTCTCACAACGTCATTCACCGAGACATCAAACCCGGAAATATCATTCGCTGCGCCGACAAACAATTAGTTTTAGTAGACTTTGGCGCAGCTAAAATTGCCACAGGTACGGCATTACTCAAAACAGGAACAAGCATCGGCAGCCCCGAATACATCGCCCCCGAACAAGCCAGAGGCAAAGCATTTTTCACCAGCGATTTGTACAGTTTAGGCGTAACTTGCCTGTATTTGCTAACTCAAGTTTCCCCTTTTGATTTGTTCGATCCCGGTGAAGATACCTGGATTTGGCGGCAGTATTTAGCAAAGAATCCTGTCAGTGAACAACTAGGTAAAATTTTAGATAAAATGATTGCGAATGCTACAAATCGTCGCTATCAAACGGCTGTTGAAGTATTAAAAGAAATTAATCCTCAATCTGCGATCGACCTAGTAATTCCCCAAACAATTTCTAAG
>NZ_JADEWV010000025.1 GCF_015207455.1 Microcoleus sp. LEGE 07076 | reverse complement strand
CCCCCCACACTACCCACGCACCCCAAGAAATCAAGTGCAGGGCGATCGTCCCGGACCAAATCGCCGTCAGCAGTGCCGCGGCTTTCCCCCGCCTTCCCCGGTACAGATTTTGAGGAAAAGAGCAAGATACCGGCACAGACACCGCCACCGGGAACTCTGCTTTTGTTTCCGCACCGGACACCCTGTCGCCAATATCTGGTATGGCAAATATTTTGCTTACCTTCGAGTTCGAGGTCAAACTCTTGAGTTCTTCTTGAGCTAAATCAGGGATGTCCAAGTTAAGCTCAGTGCGAGCGTCGTTTTCTGGCCAAGAACTCTCCTGCATAGGTTACTTAATTCAACTACCAATAGTTTTTGATTTTAGAGATAAGTATTTACTGTATCAGTTTCTGAGCTTTTGTCGAAAGCAGACTCTGGCACGCTTGCCGGAGAACCCTCTGCTGGTAAGACTCCGGTAAACTATGACTGCATATAGTATTTGGGATCCCCCCCCAAAAAAACGGATACAAGCACCCAACTCCTGTCGTTGGCTGCCTCAAATTTTAGACCCCAGTTCGATAGATCGATCGATCTGTAGAATAAATCTCAAATCTCAAACTTGTACGCAAGCAAGAGTCGAAGCATCTCCAATCCCCAACCGAAAATCTCAAATCGACCGACTCTTGCTTGCGCTTACCCTGAAAAATCTGCTAATTTTTGCAGAGCAGCTCAACTAATCTGTTAGTAGTAATTCTCAGGATGTGGAAATATGTCTCTTCCTCAACTGAAGCCAGCCGACGACAAAGAAGTGAAAGTATACTTGCCTTTCTGTCAGGAGCCCCGGCGCAAGTTTTTGCCACACGCTATCAGTCTCTACAAGCTCAAAAGCTTGGAAGGGGCTAGAAAAATTGACGGTGGCGAGGACGTGCCGTTTGTCGCTAGTTGGAATATCTCCTCGCTGCCGATCGATTTGACCCGCTGTCGGGTGTTGTTTGACGGCAATGCTGAACTCAGCTACGAAGTAACTATGCAAAGTTCTGAGTTTGTCACTTGCTTAATTGAGGTACTCCTGACCTTTCAGCGGACTCGTACTGTCGATTTTTCTAAAACGTTTTACCGCAAGCTGATGCGGATGGATGAATAACTTTCAACGCAGCCGCACTATCAAAAGTCGGCAATTGACTGGCGCTAAAACTGGCGCACCAATAGTTTAACGCCACGACTGCGACATTACACAATTGGTGCGCCAGTTTTATTTGAGAAGCTGTATTTGTTGTCACAAGCCCAAAAGCCTATTTCTGAGATTGGTACAAGATGTAATGCCAGACACATTTCCCCGACAAAAATCCCATTTTTTCTATGTATTAATAATCTTGAGAGCTGGTGAATCAAAGTATGATTTAGCCTGTAGCAGTAAATTTAAGAATTAGTTGTGCAGAACCGCGGGGGTTTTGCCCCTAAAATTTTCATAGCCAAATTCAGCAGCAGTTTTTTTATTCAATTAAATGCTCGCTCTACATACCAATCTTAAAAAAATAGAAATACATACATTGCACGGGAGCATCATTAGGGAATTAGGTACGGCGCGGTGTCTTTAGCAGAAGCAGCAAATTTGAATAATTCGTATAATTTTGATGGCTGTAAAATAAAGAATGGAAGCATCTCCTGCTTGGGAAAAAATCTGTTTTTTTACAGTGCTGTAAAATCTCCTACACCGTTATAAAAAATTAGCGAACTCAGCCAAACGATAGCGCGGCGTTAAAGCCAAACACAGATACTCCCAAAAAAATCAACTGAATCTTAACTTAGTGCTGTGAAAAAGGTATGATCGACAGGGACTCAGCCAAATACGTGAAACTAAATACCAATTTACCAGCAGGCGATCGATGCAACCAGCCCTCACAAATCAGTTAAACAATGCTTTTACCCTTTTTCTCAGCTTGTTAGTAGAAGCAATACCTTTTCTGCTGCTGGGAGTGCTATTCTCAGGTTTGCTGCTGGGGTTTGTAGACGAACGCAAACTCGTATCCCGCATCCCGCGAAACCCGCTGCTGGGGGCTTTGATGGGGAGTTTGATCGGCTTTTTGTTTCCCGTGTGCGAGTGCGGTAACGTCCCCGTAGCCCGCAGGTTGCTAATGCAGGGAGTACCCGCATCAGCGGCGATCGGCTTTTTGCTCGCCGCCCCCACCATCAACCCCATAGTAATTTGGGCGACTTGGACAGCATTTCGCGATCAGCCAGAAATTGTAGTTTTGCGCGTAGTCTTTTCTCTGTTTACCGCCACAATTATCGGCTGGGTGTTCAGCGCCCAAGCAGACTTGCGGCCTCTGCTACACTCCTCTGTAGCCCGCGCGATTCCCCTCCCAAAACCAGAGTTATCCGAAAAAGACTTCGCCCAATCCAACACTCCGCTGCTTTTACAATCTGGGACATTTATGCTCGGTCAGCCGGGGGGTGCAATGCCGATCGAATCTTTGCTACAAGATGACTGGAAGCCCTTACAAACAGGCAAAACCACAAAAACCTCTAAACCTTCCTCCATGTTTCACCGCGTTTCTAGAGAGCGTCTGCGTTTGCTTTTAGATAGTATGGTACAGGAGTTGCGGGAGTTGGGAGGAGTTTTGGTCATCGGAAGTGCGATCGCCGCCATCATTCAAGTTGGCGCACCCCGCGAACTAATTCTCAACCTCGGCCAAGGTCCAGTTTCCTCAATTCTCGCCATGCTGCTATTAGCCGCAGTCGTATCGATTTGTTCTACAGTAGATGCTTTTTTTGCCCTATCTTTTGCGGCCACATTTACCAGCGGTTCGCTGTTAGCATTTCTCGTTTTTGGCCCGATGATTGACCTCAAAGGCATCGGTTTAATGCTCTCTATTTTTAAAGGTAGAGCCGTAATTTACTTAATTGTTTTGGCGGCTCAATTAACCTTTTTGATGACTCTAGCTGTCAACTTATATCTAGGTTAATCGATCTGCCCGCACGGAAAAGTAACGATATATTTCCAATGACTGTTGACTGTTGCCAATTACCAATTACCACTACCAACTGCCAACTGCCAACCACCAACTGACCAATGACTAATAACTAATAACTCTTGAAAAATGAATCTTAAAAAAATTAGCCCTTGGCTGGATGCCCTAGCCATCCTAGCGTGGGGAATATTGCTCCTAAAATATTGGATTACCGGCAAATTAAGCATTCTGATTCACCCCAATTACTTTGGATTGACTGTAGCCGGAGGAATCGGCTTAATGGTGATTGGCGGGTTGAAAATTTGGGAACTCTTAAAAGTCGATCGCCCCAACAAACAATTGCGGACATCACCAGCAAACAAGCCTCTCAGAATCACAGAAGTTGAACACATTACCTTATTTCCCCCCAGTATCGGCAGCACCTTAATGCTGAGCGTCGCATTAATCGGTTTAGCGGTAACGCCCCGCACATTTACCAGCCAGACAGCATTGGAACGAGGCCTCACCGAATCCCTGCCCATCACCAGACTGCAACCGCAAGAATTTCGCAATACCACAAAACCCGAAAAACGATCGCTCGTCGAATGGGTGCGGCTGTTAAACTTCAATCCAGAGCCAGATACATACAGAAACCAAAAAGTCAAGGTTCAAGGATTTGTCATTCACCCGCCAAATATATCAGAACAATATATGTGGATCGGGCGTTTTATCATTACCTGCTGCGCGGCGGATGCCTACCCGATCGGGTTGCCGGTCAAATTACCGATCGGTCAAAACCGCGCCTCCTTTGCCCCAGACAGTTGGCTAGAAATAGAAGGAGAAACGATCGTAGAAGAACTGCAAGACAAGCGCAAATTAATCATTCAAGCATCCTCCCTCAAACCCATTCCCGAACCAAAAAACCCTTATGATTATTAAACGAGGAGCCAGTTGCAGATTAAATTTTATCATTTTGGTTTTGCAACAAAAGTCCCGTCCGCTATCCCTAGAAAAATAAAGATACGGTAAAGTCAGCTACAAGATTGGCAGCAGCACCCTGTAAAAGTTGCCAATCATAGATTCAGCAACTAGACTCGTAATTAGGCAATAAATGTAGAGTATATGTCATCAGAAAAAAAAATTAGCGCTCAAAGGAGCATTCTGGACGATCGCCAGCTATGGAAGCAGTCAAATTATCCGATTTGGCAGCAACCTAATTTTGACCCGCCTGCTTTTGCCAGAACTATTTGGTCTGGTGGGTTTAGCCTACGTTTTCATCACAGGTGTCAGCTTATTCACAGACATAGGTTTGGGCCCGAGTATTATTCAAAACAAGCGCGGGAACGAGCCAGAATTTCTCAACACCGCTTGGACAATGCAAGTTTTTCGCAGCTTATTTGTTTGGCTGTGTTTAATATTAATCACCTGGCCAGTTGCTAACTTCTACGAAGAACCCCGTCTCCTGTGGTTGCTGCCCTGCATAAGTATAAATACTTTAATAGGAGGGTTCAAATCCACTTCCGTATCCACTCTCGAACGCAAAATGAGCGTCAAGCAAGTAGTGCTTTTTGAGTTGGGCATACAGATATTTTCAACTACAGTGATGATTGTCTGGGCCTTTTTCAATCCCAGCATCTGGGCGATTATTGTCGGCGGTTTTACGGGCGCTTTAACAGAGTCAGTATGGAGCCATTTTTTGATTCGCGGCCAGTCAAACCGCTTCGCTTGGGATAAAGAAGCAGCTAAAGAAATATTTTCTTATGGCAAATGGATATTTTTGTCTACGATGTTATTTTTTCTGTGTTCCCAAGCCGATCGCCTAGTTCTAGGGAAAATCTTTACTTTAACAATGTTGGGCATTTACGGCATCGCTTTTACCCTCGGCGATATGCCGCGCCAAGTGATCATGGCCCTCGGCGGTAGGGTAATTTTTCCCTCTATTTCGATGCTAGCAGATTTGCCTCGCGAGGAATTGCGCGCCAAGATCATTAAAAACCGCAACTTGATTCTGATACCTTTAGCCGTAGGCTTAGCAATTTTTGTGAGCTTTGGAGATCAGCTCATTTTAACACTGTACAGGAAAGAATATATCGCAGCATCTTGGATGATGCCAATCTTGGCTTTAGGTATCTGGCACACTACTCTCCACAATTTAATGGGTTCTTGTTTGTTAGCGGTTGGCAAATCTCAATATTCAGCTATGGGCAACCTGGTAACTTTTTTGAGTATCGCTATTGGCATCCCGATCGGATATCATTTCATGGGTAATTTAGGTGCTGTGATTGCTGTAGCTCTCGGCGATATTCCTACTTATTTAGTCACTAGCTACGGTCTTTGGAAAGAAGGGCTAACTTGTTTTTGGGAAGATATCAAATTGACAGCACTGTTCTTAGGAGTCCTGGTCAGCATACTTTGTGTTAGAATGTATGTCTTGGGTTGGGGGTTGCCAATTGATAAAATATCGATGGATGATTTAAGACCGATAAATCAACTGTTTCAGTAAACAAAAAGGAGATTGTCTGTATGTCAGAGGAATATACAGTAAAAAAAAGCAATACACTTTATCTTTTTCCAAATTGCTTTGTTACAAGAAATATCGCGGTCGGTTGTTAGATATATGAAAATGATGCTTTTTTATCAAAAAAAGCCCCTCATAAATTTATTCAAAGAAAACGAACAGCCCAAAAAAGAACTCCCTAAAGTCTTTGTTGCTGTCGCACACATTACATCAGTTGAAGAATCTAACAATCCAGAAAAAGGGGCAGCAAAGCTGTCGGGGCGACAAGTCGCCTATAACGCTGATAGAATAAGGCTCATAGCTCTTATGCCTTGTTGATAATTAGGCAGTTTATGTGGAGATAAAGACATTAATTCAACAACAACCTGCCAATCACTAAACATCGAATCGACCCATGATTCACCCCAAAGCCCAATATAAAAAGTGCTATGGCGTGCATATTTTCTGTGACTTTCTGTTTTTCTACTTAAATATTCTTGAACTTGCTTTGACTTAATTTCCATCCCTTGGATTATACTCTTCAAATATGCTAGTGATCACAAAATCAATAATTTACTCAATCGCTCACCCGTGAGATTAGTCCTTTCTAGGTTATATCCTCCACCCTTAAAGTCTCTGAACATCTCTTCAATTCCAAATTTTTTTGCATAGGCATCAACTGCTGCTTGTATATCTGCCAAGCTAGTCAGAATATACCAAGGTTCCTTTGTAGTAAAATTTCGATATTTACCCAGCCATTTACCTGCCAGATTAAACCCCGTAATTGGTGCTGTTTTTCGGATCGTTACTTCTTGATTGAAAAAGCTATTTCCTGGCTCTAATCCTAGGATTTTTAGTTCAGTCCATAATTCTTCTTCTGTCTTGATACAAACATTCTTTTTTAGTCGTAAACAGAAATCTACTTTCTTCTCCCTCAGCCAATTTGCGAGGGTAACACTACAAAATTCACGATCTCCTAAAACGAGCAATTTATAATCTGATAAAGCATCGAATACTGGCGTTAATACAAATTGTTGATTTTCCAATGTACTGTTTTCTTGTTTGTCAAGCATTTTCCAATAAATAGGAATAGCTCTTTTTCGCCAAATCATGCTGACCATTAAAATATTATTTAATTCCCATTTGGTTCGGTCTATTGCTAAATATATAACCTTATTCTGTTTGACACCTTTAATCCAACTAATAACCAGTGACAACCAAATATTATCTAAAGTCCATTCATCCTCCGATAAAAATCTCTGAATCTTTTTTCTTCTACTTTCAAATTTAATGGGCATTGGTAGTTTTGTCGCTATGCTTTCCAATGTGACTTCTTTAATCGATTGCACTACTTGAATCAATAAAATTGTCAATATGTAATTAGAACGTGTCAGCTTTTCTGACAAATGGGCATGATATAATTCTGGTATCATTTAATTGTTTTTGGGTAAGAAGCTTTCTTACCCGATCTTTTTTGAGGCGATTTGTCTAGAGTTATCTCCCTGTATGCTTTTCAGGCGACCTGTCACCCCGTCAGGCAGCAAAGATAGAGAGACTCAGGCATACAATAGATGGACTGCTGACAAGTTTTGCTCATTGCGATCTGAGTATAGCGATCCAAACTCTACCGAACAGGCACGTTACAGCTTATTTGCCTGAATATCAAACTAAGTGCATTCAGGTACAAGAATATCCTGAATGCGACCCAATGTTTGTAGAGTTTAGGCTTCAGGAAGAGTTTGTGGAAAAACTAGAAGAATTTGACTGGTTTTTATTTATAGAAGATGACATTATTTTGTCGGACGCTTTCACTATAGAAAAGCTAGAAAAATTTAACCGACAAAGCGGGTATGAAAATGCAATTCTTTACCCAAATCGTTATGAAATGTATCAAGGAACCAAGAGATATATTGATTTGACAATAACGCAACCACTGTTGATAAACAAGCTATCTAGTGTAGAGATAGAAGGTGTAAAATTTGCTGAGTTTAACAATCCTCATTCAGCATTTTACTGTTTGTCAAGCAAGCAGATGAAACACTGGATAAAATCAGGTCGCTTGTTCAAAAATCAAATAGTGGAGGTCGGGCCTTTAGAGAGTGCAGCAACTTTTTGTCTTTTGGAATGTTTCTCCATATATAAGCCTCACCCGTCAAATTTAAACTATTTTGAGGTCAGGCATTACGATAGCAAATATTCTAAGTTATATCCCGAACCGGAATCGCCGTATACACTGTCAGCGGTTAATCATAGTTCCAATATAGCAACGGTCGAAAATTTGTGAAATAATGGCTCAGGGCTAAGTAGCCGTCAGAATTATTAGTAGTCCTGGACGCGGTGGCGATCGCTCGATTTCGGATTGGTTCGTAGTGCGGACTTGCATACGCTCAAACTGCGTATGCAAGTCCGCACTACAAACTGTTTTTGTTATGGCAATCGACCGGAGTTGATCTGAAACTCCGATCGCCAAATTGGGTTTTTGAACTGGGGTGCGCGCAGAACTGTAAAATTTAAGAGGGAAAATTGGGCAGTTATTTTCAGCAGAAATAGGAGAGAAAGATTTGTGAAGATTTTTAACAAAAAAATTAATCCTTCACCTTTGGGTATTCTGTCATTCAAACAGCCGATCGACCGCACGGCCATCTTCCTGATGCTAATCCTGAGCGTCTTAATCGGACTGCTGCTGCTGAGCGGCGATCGCACGGCACCCAGAGTGCGAGAATTTAGCTGGGAAAACAAACAAATCGGAGCCCGAGATACCGGCTTTCTCCTCACCTTCTTTCGGCCGATGAACCACTCCAGCGTCGAGGAAAACTTAACGCTAGAACCCCCCCTCCCCGGTAAATTTAGTTGGGCCGGAAGGCGCATGGCTTACACTCTCAAAGATCCAGCACCCTACGGCGTTACCTACACATTAAAACTCGCCAAAGCAACGGACAAGTATTTCGGAGCGGACAACAAATATCAAGGTACGCCGATGCAGCCGTTTAGCAGTTCCTTTCGCACTCGCGATCGAGCTTTTGCTTATATCGGCGTCCAAGGCGAAACAGAAAGCAGATTAATGCTAGTCAACCTCAGCAGCGGCGACTCAAAACCGATACCCCTAACTCCCAAAGATTTGGTTGTCACCGATTTTAAACCGTATCCCGAAAGCGATCGCATTTTATTCTCCGCCACAGATCGATCGATCGCCCGTACTCGTGGCACCCTAAATCAAGAACTGTTCACAGTCACCACCGGTCTCAACCCCCAATCCCCCGGAGAAGATTCCCAACAAAAACAGCCAGCAGGTAGAATCGACAAACTACTAGATTCCAAAGATTACCAAAACCTAAAATTTGACCTTTCAGCCGACGGAAAAATCATCCTGATTCAGCGCGTCAACCGCAGCAATCCCAGCGATTTCAGCCCTTGGATTCTGGAAGAAAAATTACCGCCCCGCCCATTGGAAAATCAACAAGGCGGAGATTTTATGATTCGGCCCGACAGCAAATCGGTGGTAATGTCTCAAAAACAAGGATTAGCCATCGTCCCGCTCAAACCAGAGACAGATCCAGTAGAATTTTTGCCAAAATACGAACAAGTATTGGCTATGGCGCGCGACAATTCCGCTGCCGCATATGTTAAATACAACAGCGACTTTACTCGATCGCTTTTCATCTTAGACAACCAAGGTGCAGAACAAGAAATATTGCGGATTCCCGGCAGCATTATCGCCGTTTATTTCGACCCGCGCAAAGACAAAGACAATCAATTCCAGCGTCTCTACTGTTTGTTAGCCCAGCGCCTCCAAACAGAAAGCTACAAAGAACAGCCTTTTATCGCTGCCATCGACCTCAAAAAAGATGGCATCCGTTTGACAGGAACCATCAAACCGCTGCTGATTTTGCCCAACCAATTAGATACCCAAATCAGTTTATCTCCCGACGGTCTGGCATTAATTTTTGACCAATCAGTTACATCAGCAAAACCCTCAGCAGCAGACAGTCCCCGCAACTCCGGCGGACAGTCGATCGCCACGGGCCGCCTCTGGGTGCTACCCTTATTAGAAATATCTGCAGACGGTTCTCCGGCAAAAGTACAGCCCGAAGAACTGCCCTTGGCCGGCTATCATCCCCGCTGGCTGCCGTAAATCGATTTTATATTTGATGGCGATCTCAGGTGGAGAGAGTCTGAGACTGGCAGAGGATTTGACTATTTTTGGTTGGTCAAAAAATACAATATTTCTTTGCACAGCAGCCGATCGCCAAAAAATGCTTTTTACCAAGCCCCAGATGCTCCCTAACACAGCGAGATTCATGCCGATTGCTATGAAAAATTTGTTTACACAATCACACTTATTTCAACATTTATTGTAACCAATCTTAACCACCAAATAGAGGATAAGCTTTCTAACAGAAGAATAATCAAAGTGTGCTCGTTTGCTTTTATGTCAAGCACCCTGAGCTTCATTTCTGCAATTAAGCTTAAGCCTTAAAATAATTAGTAGTAGCCTCAAATCAGGTGCAGGTATCGAACTCGCTATTCTGGGGGCCGATCCCGGCTCTGATAGCGAACTGATATAAAATTAATAAGATACAGAAATCCGCAGGTACATTGGGTATCAAAAATATTACTGCTATAGATAGCAGACTCTCAGGTTTGTTATGCCAACCACCAACCCCAGTCTCAAGAATTTTATCACCCCAGTGCCACTGTGCCGATTAACGGCGACACTAGAATCGCTGCAGTCAATTTTCATTGAAGGAAATTGCGATCGAGTCGCAGTAGTCAACGAACAACTAAAGCCCCTAGGATTAGTTTACCTCCGCAGCATTTGGGCCCGCGCGGACTCACACACAAACGACGGAAAGCAACTGTTGTCAGAAAGCTCGATCGCGATCGAACCCATCAGAATAGTATCGGCAGCTTGGAGTCTCAGTGAATTCTGGCAGTACCTGCAAAAAGAAGAACTCAAAAGCCCAGCCGACAGCCAAACCATCGCCGGTTTCTCCAAAAGCCCGATCGGCCTCACAGATGCCAGCGGTCAAATTTTAGGACTGCTAGACAGCATGAGCCTGCTGCAATTTGTCGCCGCACTCAACAGCAGCCGTCAGGCGGAACCAACAGCAGTCAAAGAAATCGAATTAATATCCGTATCTGCTGTCATCGCCACCAACCTCGGCGCTCGATCGCGCTTTTTGGAAGCAGGATTGAAACCCTCGGAAAACCTCAACTCCTTAGTCCAACTCCTAGAAAAACTGCCCTTACCGCTGAGATTGCAAACCCCCAACGGACAAATAGTCAGTCAAAACGCAGCGTGGCGGATTTTGCTGGGATCGGGGCCAGAACCAATTGTAGAACCAGCAGCAAATTTGGGCAAACACTCGCCCCCCAAACCAAGCCATTCCACAGCCGAATACACGAGTCAGTCGATAGAGGCAGTCACCCCTGAGTGCAGGAGTTTAGTAGGAGCAGGGTTCGCGGGCGATCGGCGGGATGATGCAGCAGCCACCAGTTGCCCGCTACCCCTGTACGCCGCCGCCTCCCCATCAACCTTAACCGCTCCAGCTTGGTGCGCGATCGCAGGCAAACCAGACACCTACATTTGTGAATGCCCCGTCCAAAAAGGTCAAGAACGGACGTGGCAATTTGTCAAACAGCCGCTCTGGGACGAGCTAATTTTAGTCATGGGACAAGATGTCACCGAAGAACATTTAGTCGCCAAAGAACTAGCAGCAAAAAACGCAGACTTAATCCACCTCAACCGACTAAAAGACGAATTTTTATCCTGCATCAGCCACGAACTAAAAACCCCCCTCACCGCCGTCCTCGGCTTGTCCAGCCTGCTCAAAGATAAATTGATCGGAGAACTCAGCGACCGCCAAACACGCTACGCCAAATTAATCCATCAAAGCGGGCGGCATTTGATGACAATAGTTAACGACATTTTAGACTTGACCCGCATGGAAACCGGGCAGCTAGAACTAATTCCCGAATCTGTGGAAATAGCAGCAACCTGCAAAAGAGCCTTTGAACAAGCAAAACAACTGCAACAGCAAGAAGAAAAATCCCCTGCCGCGCCTAACAAAACAAACGGCGAAGCAAACGCAGAACCGTCAGAAAAAATACAATTTACACTCGAAATAGAACCGGGAGTTAGCTATTTGATTGCCGACGAACTGCGGCTGCGACAAATGCTCGTCAATCTCCTTGCCAACGCCCTAAAATTCACCGAAGCAGGCGGCAAAATCGGATTGAAAGTAAATCTTTGGGAAGGTTGGCTTGCCTTCACAGTTTGGGACACCGGCATCGGCATCCCCGCCGACAAACAGCACCTAATCTTTCAGAAATTCCAACAGCTAGAAAGCCCCCTCACCAGACGCTTTCAAGGAACAGGACTCGGACTGGTACTGACTCAAAGGCTCGCGAGGCTCCACGGCGGAGACGTTTCGTTTATTTCCTCATACAACCAAGGTTCTGAATTTACCCTGCTGCTGCCGCCAAATCCTCCGGGAAACTGCGGGGAAGAATCCGCACCGCGTGCAGCAGCGGAGGCAGAATTATTCAAACCAAAATATCAGACAGCAAATTCTCGCTCTCGTTTAGTATTAATAGTGGAAGCAGTTCCCAAATATATCGAAGATTTAACCAAACTTCTATCGGGTTTGGGCTACCAAGTAATAGTCGCCCGATCGGGCACAGAAGCGCTGGAAAAAGCCCGCAGGTTCAGTCCCGAAGCGATATTCCTCAACCCGCTGCTGCCTCTGCTGTCCGGTTGGGACGTGCTGACGCTGCTCAAGAGCGATCCGGATACCCGATCGATTCCAGCGATTGTCACAGCCACCAGAGGTGAAAAGGAACGGGCTTGTGTCAACCGCGCCGAAGGCTTTTTGAGCTTGCCGGTGGAAGAACCCGCTTTGCGTAGGTTGCTGGCAGATTCGATCGGCCGCAGTCATGCCAGTACCAGCAAGGTGAGAAGTTCTTTAACCGTGTTGTGGCTGTCCCCGCAAAACAGTTCGTCTCAAGGTTCCGCTTTACTGCTAAACCCCAACTACTGCCGGGTTTTAGAAGCAGACGACCTCGGCCAAGCAGAACTCGTCGCCCGAATTTGGCGGCCTTCGGCGATCGTCTTGGACAGTACCAGTCAACTACAAAACCCCTTAGCTTTTATCGAACAGTTGAGTCGGTCGCCCAATTTGGGTGCTCTCCCCTTGGTGACTTTAGACCCCGCAACTACCCAACTGGCTAATCAAGTCAAAGGATTGTCGGTATTTCCCTGTTTGGCAATCGGCAGTCCCGAAACATCAGGGTTGGGCGGGTCGGCGCTGTGGCAAGTGATTCAAGTAGCTGCGGGCATGAGTTGGAAGCCCAGCATTTTATTGGCTGACATTTCGACTTTACCGGACTTGCACTGCACCACTCGGGGGAATCCGACGGGAGAATTGGCAAATGGCGGTCGATCGACTTTTGCCGAAATTCCCATCCCCAATTCCCAGTTTTGTGCTCCCAACTTTCAAGCTTTTATTCAATACATCCAAACCGCAGGATTCCGAGGGTCGATCGCACCCTGCTGGACAGAAGTTTTGCAGCAGTTGCAGTATCAAAGCGTTGATTTAGTTTTGCTGTGCTTGCGAGATGCCCCCCCAGAATCCACTGCTATGTTGCAAGCCCTCTCCAACCTGCGACAAATGACTGGAAAACTGCCAATTTTAGTCTGGGATTATCGATATGTTGTAAATTCCGAATCCGAGGCGATCGACTTTTTGCTGCAAGAAGTATCTGCTAAAATTTTGCCTTCTTCCTTATCTGCAGCACAATTGTTAGATCGAATTCAACAGGCTTTATTAAATCACTCAAATTGCTAGAAACAAAATTTATTCAGGTTTTTAGTAAGGATTTCAGTTTTTTCTGAAGTATCAAACAGAACTTGTTAACTCAATACAAACCTAAAAATAAATATATTTTTAGGTTTGTATTGAGGAGTTCAGTCCTCTAGAAAGCAGTAAATCAAAATTATTATTCCTGAGTGCAAAACAGAATCTGGGAACAATTGAACAGAAAACCGCAAAACGTTGCAAGTCGGGAAGCAATATCAAAACTCAAAAATATGAGTTATTATAGGCGATCGAGAAACCCTTATATTTTTTTCAGGGGCTGTACAGTGCCTAATCGCATTTCTTTAATATCTCTGGCCCTGGCACTTGGCTTGTGGGCAATGCCCGAGCCAGTGGCCTCTCAGGCACTCCTGCCTTACACCCTGCAAATCGATTCTGCCCAACTCGAACAGACAGCCTTGAGCCTTGCAGAAGAAGCCGTCCAGCTAGCCAGACTTCAGCAGTACCAACTCGCTGTCCCCAGAGCCGAACTCGCCACACAGTTAGCCCCCAAGAATTCTCAAACTTGGACTTTGTTAGGCAGCTTGTACCTTCAAGTTGAACAGTTGGACAAAGGGATTGAAGCTTTGGGGCGAGCTCAATCTCTGGCGCCAGAAAATGCCTCAATTAAATTTGTCTTGGGAGAAGCTTACTTTCGGCAAAAAAAGTACGAGAAAGCAGCCGAATACTTGCAAGCAGGATTGAAAATAAAACCAGACACTCCCGGCGCATTATTTGATTTGGGTAACGCTTTTTACAAGCTCCAGCGGTTTGATAATGCGATCGCCCAGTACGAAAAAGCCTTTGCTTTAGAAAAAAACCTGTGGCCAGCGATCAACAATATCGGATTAGTCAAATACGAAACCGGAGATGTCGATGGCGCAATCAAACGCTGGCAAGAGGCAGTCGCGATCGACAACAAAGCAGCAGAACCAATGCTAGCTCTAGCAGTAGCACTCTACAGCAAAGGCGACCGAGAAAAAGGTTTAGCAATGGGAGAAGCAGCTCTAAAATTAGACAAACGCTATGCCACTGTAGATTTTCTCAAAGAAAACCTCTGGGGCGATCGCTTGATTGCAGCCACCCAAAACTTCCTAGCCACTCCCGAAATCAAAGCAGCACTCACCAAAATTCAAGACGCTCCACCCCCTCCCCAGACATCGCCCTAATTATCATCAGCCCAATTTAACTATGACACCCACTGATCGCCTCGCCCCCCTAAGCTGGACAGAATTGGAGGCACTCACAGACTTTCAAGTCGATCGCACCAACGGCCCCACCAACGCTCAATCCCGCTTGCGCCTCTTCGGAAAAACCGAATCCGATGTGCGAGTCACCCTCTACCGCGATCACCATGCTTGGTGTCCCTACTGTCAAAAAATCTGGTTGTGGCTGGAAGAAAAACAAATTCCCTACCGTATTGACAAAGTTACCATGTTCTGCTATGGGGAAAAAGAAAACTGGTACAAGCGCAAAGTACCATCGGGAATGTTACCCGCGATCGAACTAGACGGCCGCATCATCACCGAAAGCGATGACATTTTAATCGCTCTCGAACAAGTCTTCGGCCCCTTGAGTTTGGGCATGAAAGACCCGAAAGTCCTTCCGCTGCGGCGACTAGAGCGACTGCTGTTTAGAGCTTGGTGCTCTTGGCTGTGCTACCCAGCAAGTTCAACCGCAATAGAACAGCACAACCGCAACCAATTTATCAGCGTCGTCGCCGAAGTGGAAGCAGCCCTCGCCAGCACTCCAGGGCCTTATTTCCTCGCTGAATTTGGCACTGCGGATGTTATATTTACGCCCTACGTCGAACGGATGAATGCCAGTCTTTACTACTACAAAGGCTACTCGATGCGGGAAGAAAACCCGCGCTTTGCAGACTGGTTTGCCGCGATGGAAAGCCGCCCCACCTATCGCGGTACTCAAAGCGACTTTCATACTCATGTACACGATTTACCGCCTCAAATGGGCGGCTGTTATGAAAACGGCGAACCACAAATGTTACTCAACAAAGCCCGCGTGGATAATGGGCCTTGGGCCCGATTACCGGATGTGATGTATCCAGAACCGGAAACCTCCCGCGCTGAAGCTCTTCACCGCGTCATTAAGCATCAGCGCAACATTATTAAAGTCAATCCTGCGGATGACAACTTATTCGATGAGGCTCTGCGTTGTGCTTTAACTTTGATGATGACTGGGGAAGTTTGTAAACCGCCGGCTGGTTCCGATGTGGCTTTGCGCTATTTGCGCGATCGGGTAAATGTCCCCAGGGATATGTCGATTTACGCGGCGAAGCGGCTGAGGGAAGCTTTGGAGGAAACTGCGGCCCTGGTGGGTGAGGGCCAAGGCGATCCGATTCTGTTGAAGCACCGGCGGGATCAAGATCCGGCTAATTTTGTCTAGGGAGAGTTTGGTGGATTCGATCCAAGATTTCTACAAACTCTCAGGTGCGATCGGGCGAATGCTCCTACCGCGAAACAGGCGGCGGCAAAACATCAGCCTTATTTTCTATTTCCCCTTCTGCCAAAATCGGCTCTAAAGCCGGATCGGGAATCGGTACTTTCTCGACTACTTGATGCTTTTCTAAAGTTAGGCCAGACTGCGATGAACCAGACAATCTTTTTAACAATTTCGGTGTCGGATCGTACAGCAAATAAATAATTCGATCGCCCGTTTGCCAAGTTTGGGCGGCCGACACTACTTGCAAGTATCCCTGTCTTTCCAGTAGCAGCGGAGTCAACTCCCCGGCTTTCACCAAAGCTTGCAAGTGAGCAATCTGAAACTGCAATCCCGCACTTTTTAACTCGGTTTCCCCCAATTTTACTTCGCCGTTGTTTAAGTATTCATTCCAATCCTTCAGCGACAAATCGGAGACAAAGGCTTGATTGATTTTACTCTGACTTGCCGGCGCATTTGCTTGCGGGTCTTTGGGGAATATTGCCAAAACTCTCGGCGGTGTAAATTCCTCGGCTGCTCGTTGAGCTAACACTAAGTTTACCTCACCGTTGTTAGTCATTGCCAAAAAAGTTCCCATCGAATCAAGCCCGGCTTCTTCTAAAATGCTGTGATCGAGAGCACTGCTCAAGAACACGCGCAAACCTTCTCTTTCTGCTTGTTTGCAAGATTCCGGGTTGGTGTCGATAATTGCTACAGATTCTCCGCGTTCTTGAAACAAGCGAGCAATTAATCTGCTCAAAGGATTTGACCCCACAATCACGGCACCCGTTGCCGATTTTAAGGTGATGTCCAACATTTTAGCGATCGGGCCCGCTGTCAATCCCTGCAAAAAAACTGTGATAATGATTGTTAGGAACACTAAGGCTTTAATTGAGTCGCCACCGGTGATTCCTCGCTGGGTGAGTAAAATTGCAAATAAAGATGCGATCGAAGCTGAAATAATTCCCCTCGGCGCTACCCAGGAAGCAAATAATTTCTGCCTCCAGTTTAGCTCGCTGTTGATCGTGCAAACCCAAATGTTGATCGGTCTGACTATCCACATTAAAGCTAAAACTGTGAATAAACTTCCCCAACCGAGGGCGACCACACTAGCAAGGGATAAATCTGCCGCCAGCAGCACGAACAGCACGGATATAGCAAGGACTGTGAGCTGACCTTTAAACCTCCTCAGCAGTCTTTCTTCGGGGACTGAAGCGGCTCTGAGCACTATGCCCGAGAGTACCGTTGCCATCAATCCCGATTCGCTGCATATTTGTTCTGCAATGGCGAAAAATCCCCACAAACCGGCTAAAACTACTAAATTTTTGAGGTCTTCTGACAGGAATTTCGATCGCTTGAGAATGAGTCCCAGCAGCCAACCTCCGGTAACTCCGATGACAGTGCCAATACCCAGCCGCACCATTAAATCTCTGAACAAAATCAGCAAGTCTGTATTGCCGTTTAAAACCACATTCAGTACCAATACTGCCAAAATGGCTCCAACGGGATCTACTAACACACCTTCGCCTTCTAGCAAGGCGGCGACTTTTTTGTCAACGGATACTTGTTTAAGCAAAGGGCCGATGACTGTCGGACCTGTGACGACTACTAGAGAAGCATACAGAAAGGCGATCGGCCAGGGAAATTCCCCCAACCAGTGTGCTGCCATTCCGCCGCCAATTAGTGTAATTAAAGTCCCGAAAGTAACTAAATTGCGAATGCTGCCAGAAACTTTGCCCAAGTCTCGCAATTCCAAATTCAAGCCGCCTTCAAACAGAATTAAGGCTACGCAAAGGGATACCATAACTTCCAAACCGCTGCCCAACAGACTCGGGTGCAGCAGTCCCAAGCAGTCTGGGCCGGCTAAAATGCCGAACAGCAGCAAAAACACGATCGCCGGAACTTTCAGATAAGCGGCCAGAACTTGAGCGCTGATGCCACAGATGACGGTCATGACCATCAACAGGGTGATGCTAAAGGAGATTTCCATAGATACAATTGTTAAAGGCTGCCCGCTCTGTTTTCAAAGTTCGATCGCGGGTAATGTGACTGCAGGCGCTATATTTGGCGCTGATACAAACTCGGCACTGCCCCAGATTTTTGCCAATAAGATTAAAAAACCTTAATATTGCCTATAACTTTATCAGATAACTCTCTTAGCGTCAAAGATGGGAGTATCCCGTTTTGAAAGTAGACGCCCAAAGGCTTAAGGCTGAACGCTTTTAGACCTGATGGCTAGAATCTGCTCATCATAAATTTGGGCAAATATTTGCTCGTTGCTGTCGGTTATTAATTGCCAATCAGTACCTAGCACAAATAAGGTTGGTTTGCGGTGAGGACTTGGCTTGTCTTAAAAAACAGGGATGCTCTGTGTTTTGTAAAAAGCCTTTTTTGAGTGCTGTTCTCAAAGAGCTGATACAATTAAGCGGTGGACAGCTTTTATGCAGCAACAAAACCGAGATGCTCTCTAAAAACTTTGACGGCTTAAGTCGGAACGCTCGAACCCATCGCAGTCATTTTACCTGACTAATATTACTTGCCGTCACAACTGGCATTCTGCCATTGGCGAAGCAACCGATAGCTGTGCTGAAAAAACAATTTTTTCAGCCAATCTCAAGCCTGACTTTGGTTTAGTGCGGTTCGAGAAAACTTACAGGTACTTATCAGTATAATCCAAGTTTTTGAGAGGGTAGATTAAAACTGAGATATTGCATCTGTGGCAAAAACTTGGTTTCTGACCGCAAATTTATACTATTTATAAAAAAGCTGGCTGCAAGAGAATTTTTGAGTTTGTTTCGTCTACCCAATGTGTAAGGTGCGTCGCACGATATATCTGGCGTGAAATGCTCTGAATTGTTCTCGTGCGACGCACCCTACAACTACTGTGGCAGGATTTTGGAAAAATGGTATTAGCATGACAACCTATATCTCTCGTTCAGAAACCCGGTTTTTAAGAGATTCCATACGAAGGGTGCTCTTCTGTCAGTTTTAACTGAGAGAAGAGCACCATTTTCAATAAGCTTTTTATGGACGGGAAGGATACCCATCCCACAAGAAATTCACTCTTTGTGGAACGGGCTTCTAGCCCTTTGCTGACAATGGTGCAAGATATCAGTTAAAACCACAATTTTTGTCGAAGCTCGGCAATAACAGCCGGATAAATTTATTTTTACAGCCAATCTCAGGCTTTGTTTTGTTGTGCAAAAGCGCGATCGAATTTGCCGACATCTCTACAATTGCAAATTATTGTCTTTAGGTACAGAAGTTGTTGTAAACTTTTGAGTGTGTTGTCCTAAAACAAAGGTATAAACTTGACTTTGTGGCCAAATTAAGGCAGTATATTGACTGGCGCCAGCTTGATAACGATGGGTCGCTAATTGTTTTTTTGCAGGGGAGATTGTGCAAGTGAACTTCGATCGCATAGAACCGAGTCCCGGTCAAGAGTCTGTTTGGGATTACCCGCGTCCGCCTCGCCTAGAACAATCGACAAAACACGTAAAGATTGTTTTTAATCAAGTGACGATCGCCGACACGCGACGTGCTCAGCGGGTGTTAGAGACAAGTCATCCTCCTTACTACTATATCTCTCCTGAAGACATTCAAATGCAATATTTGCACAAAAGTTCACGGGGTTCGTGGTGCGAGTGGAAGGGACAAGCCGGTTATTACACTGTGACGGTGGGAGAAAAAGAAGTAGCGGATGCCGCTTGGTTTTATCCGAATCCCGTACCAGCCTTTGAGGCTATTAGAGATTATGTGGCTTTTTATCCGAGGCTGATGGATGCTTGTTATGTGGATGGGGAGTTAGTGCAAGCTCAAGAAGGGATTTTTTACGGCGGTTGGATTACCAAAGATATTGTCGGCCCCTTTAAGGGAGGAATCGGAACTTGGGGCTGGTGATGGAAGTAGTTTTGAGTTTGGGTTGGGAGTGGAGGACTGGTGTATAAACCTGGTTTTTACTGAGATATTTCATCATTCGTGCGGAATCTGTACGGGCGGGTTCACCAATAGTTTGAAAGTTTGCAGATAAGTTAAATAAACTCGCCTTCCTCCACGAAAAATCCCTGACGGATATTGGTGCAATATCTCACTCAGTTTTGACGCAAAACCTGGTTACAGCTTGAACCCTGATTTAAAAACTCAGAAAATTAGCGGGTAACTCTGGAGGAAATCAATTCGCCCCTGGGGAGTTGGGAAGGTTGGGTTTGGATTGCGGGCCCTATTTCTAGGTTGTTAAGCTTGATTTGAGATTTACAATTGGGAATTGCGATGTTAGACCGGATCGAAGTTATTCAAGGTGATATTATCAAGCAAAAGGTGGATGCGATCGTCAATGCTGCCAACGAAAGTCTTTTGGGAGGAGGGGGTGTTGACGGCGCAATTCACCGGGCGGCCGGGCCTGGTTTGCTTGAAGAGTGCAGAATATTGAAGGGCTGTGCGACTGGTGAGGCTAAAATCACCGGCGGTTACAATCTCCCTTGTCCCTGGGTAATTCACACCGTCGGCCCCGTTTGGAGAAATGGCATTTGTGGGGAAGATGAATTGCTGGCTTCTTGTTACCGGAACAGTTTGATGTTGGCTCAAGAACATCAAATCCGTACAATTGCTTTTCCGGCTATCAGCACGGGTGTGTTTCGTTTCCCCATCGACCGCGCCGCCCAAATTGCTGTCTCTGAAATTAAGCTGTTTCTCCGTAATAGCTCGATCGACCAAGTGATGCTTGTTTGTTTCGAGCGATCGACCTATGAAGTTTATTTAAATGTCGTGGAGTAAATATTTGAATTCGAGCTAAATTTTATATTTTCCAGCCGTTGTCGAGAATGCGGTTAATATTTCAGATTTAAATTAACAGTTAAATACGCTCGATAATTCAACTATTCTACAATTATATGAATAGGAATCCAGCCAACAACTTACTTCTCAAATATACCCACAGCTCTTTTTTGATTGTGATTTACACTACAATCAATTATAATATCTTCAGTTAATCTCATAAAATAGTGGACAATAGGTTTGTTGCTACTATATAGTTGATTTTGGGTATGCACTGTGTTTGCTAAATTTATCGCACCATCTATAGAACCTGAAAAACCACCTAAAACTTTATCTTTAGAGTCTACTCTTAAAGAACTGGCTGTATTTGATGTTCAGGTTGAAGCTTCATGTCTTGCCAAAGATGTAGCTCGGCTATTTCAAGCTCATCCGCTGCTTCCGGGAGTTATCTTGAACGTAAGTGGCACATTTTTAGGGATGATATCGCGCCAGAGATTTATGGAACGCATGAGCCGGCCTTACGGAGTAGATATATTTGCTTGCAGACCAATTCAGGCTTTGTATCAAATAACTCAAACGGATATTTTGATTTTACCAGGAGTAGCCTTAATTGTCATGGCAGCTCAGCGAGCTGTGCAGAGACAGCCGGAAGAGCTTTACGAGCCGATTGTCGTGCAGTTAGAACCTGAAGTTTACCGCCTGCTAGACGTACATCAAGTGTTACTAGCTTTATCTCAAATTCACCAACAAGCTACTTGGTATATTAGCGAACTTTACTACAATTTATCGGTCACGCAATCCGAGTTGGAAGCAGCCAATTCTCAATTAACTGCGGCTAATTCGGAATTGTACCGCCTCGCTCATTCAGATGGTTTAACTCAGGTGGCCAACCGACGCTGTTTTAATGAATACTTAGAAAAAGAATGGCAAAAATTGGGAGAAGCAGCAGCAGAAATATCTTTAATTTTGTGCGACATTGACTTTTTCAAGAAATACAACGATACTTACGGACATCAGGCGGGAGACGCTTGTTTGCAACAGGTAGCCAAAACTATTGTTGAGGCGGTAAAGTCCTCAGCAGGCAAAGTTTTGCGAGAGACTCTGGTAGCTCGTTACGGAGGTGAAGAATTTGCAGTAATTTTACCTGAAGCTTCAGCGGATATGGCTGTCTCAGTGGCAGAGAAAATTCGAGCCAGGGTGAAAAAACTTGAAATTGAAAATATCAAATCGCCGTTGTCTTCTTGTGTTACACTGAGTTTAGGAGTGGCGAGTACGGTGCCTAGACCGGAAATTTCACAAAAAGATTTGATTGCAGCAGCAGACAGTGCGCTTTATGAAGCTAAAGACAGAGGGCGCGATCGAGTAATTTTAGGTAATATCGAACTGGATTCAGTAAATGAGTCCGAAAAATTGCTTGGTTGACGATCGCAAATTTACATCCGGGCGCGCAGGGCCGTCCAGTGCCTATCCGAAGATTCATAAATCCTCAAACCCTCCAAACCGACAGTTTCGCTCATTGTCTGTATTTCATTGAGAGTAAAAGCAGCTTGCAGGGAATCACTGAATAACTGTTTTTGATGGGAGTTGCAATCTCCGGTGTACATCTCGACTAAATTATCCCTGATTGCCACATTTTCGGGTCTGAGTAAATCCCGTAAAAATATTGCTCCGTTCGGTTTTAAGACTCGTTTGACTTCGGACAAAAACGGCAGCGGATCGGGCAAATGGTGGATAATACTGTTAGAAATCAGCATATCAAAAGAACTGTCTGGATAGGGCATAGCTTTAGCATCGATCTGTTCGAGCTGAATTTGCTCCCGAAGATTCGCCTCGCACACATTTTCCCGTCCTAATTTCAGCATATTTGCCGACAAATCGATGCAAGTAAACTCCCAATCCGGACGCATCCGAGCAATGGCGATCGGGATTCTCGCCGTACCAGTCCCAGCATCTAAGATTTTCCCAGACATCGGCCCGAGTTCGATCGCACTTTTAGCAAAAGCCGCATTCACCTCAGTAAAATCCATCGAGTCATACTCAACAGCTTCTTCCCAAGAATCCATAACCTCCGGCTCTAGAACGCGCTGCATAAAACTTGTCCTGCTGTCTGACATTTCCAGATCCGAACCGAGCTTCGCCTGCAAAATCTCGACTAACTCTGGTTGCATATACTCATAATTATCGGCGATTTGCAGACAAATAACTTTTTTGCCTTTAAGACTTTCAGGAAATTTGCTGGCAAGTCGATCGGCGTGCTTCTTCTCCATCACAAATATCAAATCCGCCCAACCCAGCAAACCCTCAGTCACTCTAATTCTGGCACTTTTTTCCGTTCCAGCCGATCGCACACTCAAGCCGCTAACATTCTCGCATATCTTCTGTGCAGTCAAACTTCTCCACTTGTTTTGGCTGCACACAAACAATATCTTGGTATTATCCACAAATTTAAAAAGCAAAATTCCATCTGATCTGCGTCAATCCGCGTCAATCCGCCTGCATCTGCGGTTAAAAATCCTCATCCAAATTCCCTCCACCGCACCTTCTATATCACAAAAAATATATTTTGTCAAATCAGCCTAAATTTTCGTTACAATTGTTAAACTACTAAATGCGTATTTTGCATATTAGAGTTGTATTTGTTGCATTAGTTGAGTTTGTTTATTCTCCGATTTTAAAAGCTTTCAGCGTCCAAGTACAAAAAATAGTCATAGCACCCCTTGAGTATCAGAATTGTATAATAGCTCAAACGTCGCAAATTCGTCAAGTAAATGAGAATGGAATCAATAGTGAAGGGGGCCTATTTTGGGGGTTTTCCGGGAATTGATTGAACATTTAAAACAAAATTAGTTTTTTGATTATTTTTGGTTATTTAACTGGCTTGAGTTGTCTCGATCGCCCTTGGGCCCTCAAAAATAGAAATAGGCTCGCTCTCTGCTATAATTTAGTTAAGCGAAGTCGTTATGAGTTTGAATAAACAGCTGTGACCAACGAAACTGTAGAAAACCTAGTGATTATCGGCTCAGGCCCAGCAGGCTACACCGCAGCCATCTACGCCGGGAGAGCCAACCTGAAACCCGTAGTCTTTGAAGGCTACCAAATGGGAGGCATTCCCGGCGGTCAACTGATGACCACTACAGAAGTCGAAAACTTCCCCGGCTTTCCCGAAGGCATCACCGGGCCGCAACTGATGGATCGGATGAAAGCTCAAGCAGTGCGGTGGGGTGCCGAATTATACACCGAAGATGTAATTTCAGTGGATTTAACGAATCGTCCGTTTACAGTGCGATCGGAAGACCGAGAAATTAAAACCCACACGATAGTAATCGCTACAGGCGCAACAGCAAAAAGGTTGGGTCTGCCTAGCGAAAAAGTATTTTGGAGTCACGGCATTTCGGCCTGTGCGATTTGTGACGGCGCTACCCCAATTTTTAAAGGAGTTGATTTAGCAGTCATCGGCGCGGGCGATACTGCGGCCGAAGAATCTATTTATTTGACAAAATACGGCTCCCACGTAAATATGCTGGTGCGGCGCGATCGGATGCGCGCCAGCAAAGCTATGCAAGACCGAGTGCTGAGCAATCCCAAAATCACCGTGCACTGGAACACCGAAGCTGTAGATGTTTTGGGAGTGCCCGGAAGCAAAATGGATGGGGTGAGAATTAGAAATATCGAGACTGGCGCCGAAACAGATTTGCAGGTGAAGGGATTGTTTTACGCGATCGGTCACACTCCCAACACTCAACTGTTCCAAGGTCAGCTAGAACTCGACGAAGTAGGTTATATCGCTACCAAACACGGCACGGTAGAAACTAGCGTCGAGGGAGTTTACGCCGTGGGCGACGTGCAAGACCACGAGTTTCGCCAAGCCATTACCGCAGCAGGTAGCGGCTGCATGGGGGCGATGCTGGCAGAACGTTGGCTCTCAGTTAACGCTTTAACCCAGGAATTCCATCAAACCGAGGAATCCGAGTCGCCGACCTCGGTACCGGAAGCTCCAAAAGTCCGCAAAACCGATGAGAATTTTGAGATCGAAGACACGCGCCATGAAGGAGGTTATGCTTTGCGGAAGCTGTTCCACGATAGCGATCGACTAATTGTGGTCAAATACTCCGCTCCGACTTGCGGCCCTTGTCACAGTCTCAAGCCGATTTTGAGCAAAGTAGTAGATGAGTTCGATGGCAAAATTCACTATGTGGAAATCGACATCGAAGCAGATCCAGAAATTGCTGAAAATGCTGGCGTGACTGGTACGCCGACGATTCAGTATTTCAAAGACAAAGAATTGGTAGTCGAACTCAAAGGAGTTAAGCCAAAAAGTCAGTACCGCGAGTTAATTGCCAGCAATTTGTAGGAATGCAAATTAGCGAAGAGTTTTTAACCGCAGATATCAGCGGATGAACACGGATGAACGCTGATGTAATCCGCTCTGCGTGTATCTGCGTTCATCAGCGGTTAAAAAGTCTTCCTATGGTTTTTGGTAAATGTTGATATGCTGTTGAAAACTAATTTGACGCACTAACGATCGATTATGACCCAAAGCCGCCTCCGACTACCGAAATTTCTCAATCTTGCCTCAAAGTCAAGCCTGTCAATGAAAATGATGTGGGCGGGTTTGACAATAACTGCCGTGTTTGTGTTGGTAGCCATCTTGTCTCCAACTATGCAAGCTTGGGGATGGCTGCAAAATCCTACGGATGCTTTGATCAATCCGATTCACGAACCGCCATCGGCGAATTATTGGTTTGGTACCAGCCGCAGCGGCTACGATGTTTTTTCCCGGACGCTGTTTGCTTCTCGGGCTGCTTGGCAAGTGGTGATTTTAGCCACAGCTTTGAGTTTGTTTATCGGCGTACCGCTAGGTTTGCTTAGCGGTTACTTGGGCGGTAAGTTCGATCGAGTGCTGTTATTTTTAATGGACACAATTTATACTTTGCCGGGGCTGCTGCTTTCCTTGACACTGGCCTTTGTAGTTGGAAGAGGAATATTCAACGCTGCGATCGCCCTGAGCATTTCCTACATCCCTCAATACTACCGAGTCGTCAGGAATCACACCGCCAGCGTCAAAACCGAATTATTTGTCGAAGCCGCGCGAGCAATGGGTGCCGACACTTGGACAGTGCTTTCGCGCTACCTGTTTCTGAACGTGATTGGGAGCGTACCGGTGCTGTTTGCGCTCAACGCCGCCGATGCCATTTTAACATTAGGAGGCTTAGGATTTCTCGGATTAGGACTTCCCGAACAAACTCCAGAATGGGGACACGACTTGCGTTTAGCTTTGGATGCGTTACCTACGGGAATTTGGTGGACAGCTTTGTTTCCCGGTTTGGCGATGACTTTAATGGTAGTGGGACTATCTTTAGTGGGGGAAGGATTAAACGAATTTGTGAACCCTCGCCTGCGGAATCAGCAGTAATTGGTCTCGCCGTCAAATTAAGTTCTCCGTCAGGACTTTAGTTTTTTCTTCTTCTCTTTTCTTCCTTCGCGCACTTCGCGTCTTCGCGGTTCGTTAAAAGAGAAATTAGGATAGAAAAAACCGAGATTATAATTGAGGAGGTGAAATCATGAAAAATATTCCCCGTATAGAATATCTCAAAGTCCAAAATTACCGTGCTTTGCACAATCTAGAACTCAAAAACCTCACCCCCTTAACTGTCTTCTTAGGCCCCAACGGTAGCGGAAAGTCAACTATTTTCGATGTTTTCGCTTTCCTATCCGAATGTTTCACCGAAAGCCTCAGAAAAGCCTGGGATAGACGGGGCAGATTTCGAGAATTACGCACCAGAGACAGCGAAGGCTGCATTATCATTGAATTAAAATATCGAGAGACATCCGACTCGCCTTTAATTACCTATCATCTGGCTATAGATGAAGAAAATAATCGTCCCTTTATTGCTGAAGAATGGTTGCATTGGCGACGCGGAAAATCTGGAAGAGGAAAACCCTTTCGTTTTTTAGACTTCAAAAAAGGGGAAGGACAAGTCATTAGTGGCGAAAGTCCTGATGAAGAAGGTGAAAGGATCACCGAACAACTAGCATCATCTGAATTATTAGCCGTAAATACATTAGGACAATTTACCAAACATCCCCGTGTTAGTGCTTTAAGACGCTTTATTACAGGCTGGTATTTATCATATTTAACCGCCGATCATACCCGCAGCCTTCCCGAAGCAGGTGCACAGGAAAGATTATCTCCCACGGGTGACAATTTACCCAATGTTATCCAATACCTAAAAGAACAACATCCCCAACGGTTAGAACAAATACTAAAAACCCTTTCCGTTCGTATTCCACGCCTCGAAAAAGTCGAAGCCTCAATCATGCAGGATGGCAGACTTTTGTTGGAAATTAAAGATGCTCCTTTTACTCATCCAATTCTGGCAAAATTTGCCTCTGATGGTACGTTAAAGCTCTTAGCTTATTTGATAGTATTATTTGACCCAAATCCCCCGCAATTAGTTGGAATAGAAGAACCAGAAAATCATTTACATCCGCGATTATTACCTCAGCTTGCAGAAGAATGTCGTTCGGCTTCTGCGAATACTCAATTAATGGTGACAACGCATTCTCCCTTTTTTGTGGATAGTTTGAAGCCAGAGGAATTATGGGTATTATATCGAGATGAGAAAGGTTTTACTCAAGCAAAAAGAACCGCAGATATGCAGGGAGTAAAAAAATTTATGGAACACGGTGCATTACTGGGTTCGCTGTGGATGGAAGATTTCTTTGATGTGGGAAATCCGCTTAAAAATGCGGGTGCACCGCAATGATTTTAAACTTAAAATAAAGAGAAGGTGAGCATTTTGCATCTTGAGTTTTTAGTGGAAGAAGCCTCCCTAGAATCAGCTTTGACCCAGCTTTTGCCGAAAATATTGCCATCGACTGTTAGCTGTAAGATTCATGCTTTTCGAGGAAAACCAGATTTACTTGCTAAAGTGCCTAATCGTTTGAAAGGTTATCAAGCATGGCTTCCCCCGGATTGGAAAATTGTTATTTTAATAGATGAAGATCGAGAAGATTGTCTTAAATTAAAAAAACAACTAGAAGATATAGCAATATTAGCCGGATTAATCACTAAATCTTCCTGTCAAAAAGATAAATCATTTCAAGTCTTAAATCGAATTGTGGTAGAAGAATTAGAAGCATGGTTTTTTGGAGACGTTCCAGCAATTCGCCAAGCTTATCCTAAAGTCTCTGCCAATATAGCTAATCAACAACCGTATCGCGACCCCGATGCTATTAAAGGGGGTACATGGGAGGCTTTGGAAAGAGTCCTGAAAAAAGCTGGATATCATCCGGGAGGACTAGAAAAATATAAAGCCTCTAGCGAAATTTCTAAATATATGAATCCTAAATCAAATCGCTCTAAAAGCTTCAAAGTCTTTTATCAAGGTTTATTAGAAATCATCAATAGTAAGCAGGTATAATCAACTTTATAGACAAATTTCGCTCTCGTCATTGCTGAGCTAGCAGCGCGATCGATGATTTAGAGATCAAACCTAGAACCGCGCTTTCGGACGATACGCTGTAAATAAATGTAACAAAACTTTGAGCGATCGCACCAGCGTCCTACCGCTCCACATCTTTAAGCGCATTCTGCAGCTTGTGCCTTCTCCAACAATAGCAAGCACATCGCTAACTGGGTAAATTTTCCTTTTCTTGCAGAGTTATCATCTGCCGACAGTTGCACCAACGCCCCATGCGGCTTTTGTTCTGTCTGCTTAAAATTATCCGCACAACGCCAGTAATTTCACCTAAAATTGATTTAGTTGCTTTATCAAAGCTTCACACTGTTACGATATATTGAAAGGAACCATGAAGTTGTTCCTCCGGGAAATAGCCAATTGTGTTGCCTGTCAAAACTCGCGATCGCCCGAGTGCGAGCCCAAAGCCAGAAAACTTGAGAGAAGTTTGCGGTCGCCAGTTGCGCGGCGGGTTGACTATGAGTAGAATTTATCCGGGTGGTTTTGCCACTGACGGCGACAAACTCGTGTCGAACTGCTTAAATGAGAAGGTGACGTTAAGAACTTAATGTGATTTAACGTCATAATTAAACCCAATTTCTGGGATTTGAGCTAACTTAACAATGAACGCCCCTGTTGCACTACTAAACCCGCAACGCTTCATTTGGGGAAATAGTCGGTTTCTAATCTAGAGTTGCCGATTTACAACTAAAGCTCGCAAGCTTTATTCGATCGCAGATTGCGTATGATTCAATTCAGGGAAACAGGGTAATGATGGGTGCATCTACACCGATTTTATTGGTCTCAATTCCGGCAAGTCAAACATTGTCTGCTCATTGTCTGGCAGACTGCGCTGCAGCCGTTAACCCACACAGGCGCCGAAAACAGCGCCGTTCGACCGTACCCAAGTTTTTATGGGCCGTTCTCAGGCTTTAGCTGGAGCGGCCATGAGTCACTATTGTCAAGCTAAGCTGACAAAGTTTTCCGAGTTCTTGACAAAAAACGGAAAATAGCTTCCATTTTTTGTGAGAACGGCTACAATCGGAAGGGACTTTGTAAGATCCGATTCTCACCATTTGATGCTTCGACTCTAAGAGTGTTGCGATTGAAGCAGCAGACTCACATCCAAGATGGCGAAAATTCGCCGTGCAACTGTGATGTCTTATGACAAAATCGTCACTCGCACGCAGCAGGTAAATCAAAAGTTCGACACCTCAAACACAAAAGTTAGAGGGTTCGGTGCCAGAAAACTGTTACTGGTAAAAGATCGAAAGTCCCGCGTAAAAAAGCCAGTATTTTGACGTGCGATCGATCGGATATCTAAGTTCGTTTCTCTGGGTAAGATATCCAGATGATGCGATTTATCGATGCGAAAGAAAAAGCCACACCCTCAATCTAGGTCGCGAAATTAAAAATCTGCGATTATTGAATGTACTCGGTGCTTCTTTCCACCAAAAGTCGAAATTTGACTTGTAAAACTGGTGCAGTTTCGGTCACTGCTTCATTTGGCAGACCGAAAATTCCACTATTTTTTCTGGCAGAAATGTCAAGACTGGCTAATTTGTCTAAACTACAAACAGACACTATTCCACTGTTATTTATTCATTCTTTAATTCAGGAGCATGAGGAAGGCGGCATGATCCAGGCTAATACCGTACTCGAAACCAAAATCACACCAGAAATGGAAACAATCGATTTGCTTCGGAACGCCAAAAGCGTTCTACCCGAAAGCGAGTTGGAACTGTTTATCGACGAAGATGACGATCGAGAAGATTTTCTAGACAACCCATCAGAGGAAGACGACACTAAAGCTGGCAAAGCCGCCAAAGCCCGCCGCCGGGTGCAGGCAAAGAAAAAGCACTATACAGAAGACTCTATTCGTCTTTACCTCCAAGAAATCGGTCGAATTAGACTGCTGCGAGCTGACGAAGAGATTGAACTCGCCCGCAAGATTGCCGATTTGCTGGAATTAGAGCGAGTTAGAGAACAGCTGCTCGAAGAGTTAGACCGCGAACCCAAAGACAACGAGTGGGCTAATGCTGTGGATATGGCACTGCCGGCGTTCCGTCACCGACTCCACGTCGGTCGGCGGGCCAAGGAGAAGATGGTGCAATCAAACCTGCGTTTGGTGGTGTCGATCGCCAAAAAGTACATGAACCGCGGTTTGTCTTTCCAAGATTTGATTCAGGAAGGCTCTTTGGGTCTGATCCGAGCTGCGGAAAAATTCGATCACGAAAAAGGCTACAAATTTTCCACCTATGCAACTTGGTGGATACGTCAAGCCATCACCAGAGCAATTGCCGACCAATCCCGGACTATTCGCCTACCAGTTCACCTTTACGAAACCATCTCGCGGATCAAAAAAACTACCAAACTTCTGTCTCAGGAAATGGGCCGCAAGCCTACGGAAGAAGAAATCGCCACTAAGATGGAAATGACGATCGAGAAGTTGCGCTTCATTGCTAAATCCGCACAGTTGCCAATTTCTCTAGAAACTCCGATCGGCAAAGAGGAAGACTCGCGTCTGGGAGACTTTATTGAATCTGACGGAGAAACACCAGAAGATCAAGTCTCGAAAAACTTGCTAAGAGAAGATTTAGAAAGCGTTTTGGATACTCTCAGCCCCCGGGAGCGAGATGTGTTGCGCCTGCGTTACGGCTTAGATGACGGACGGATGAAGACATTAGAGGAAATCGGTCAAATCTTTAATGTCACTCGCGAGCGGATTCGTCAAATCGAGGCTAAAGCGCTGCGGAAGTTGCGCCATCCCAACCGCAATAGCATCTTAAAAGAATATATCCGCTAGAGTATTTGTCTGGCATCACCCAAAAGAATGATTCGCACTCTTGTGGGGGGCAACCCCCTGCCCCCAAAAGAGCGATACCTGTTAAAAACTTTTCGCCTAGCAGCAGGGGAGCAAGTCAGTATTTGCTGCGGGTAAATCCCGCTGCAAAAATTGCGCTGCTAAAAGCGCACGGGCAAAATTTTGGGAGTCCCGAAAGGAACTCCCAAGCTTTGCATTGTCTGAAAAATCTTAACTAGGGCTTACTGAAAAAGTCTTTTCGTTAAGGGTAGGAGTCAGAAGTCAGAAGTCGGAATTAGAGGAGGTAAGAAACTAGGGCTTGCTGAAAAAGTTTTTTCGTTAAGGGTAGGAGTCACGAGTCAGAAGTCCGAATTAGAGGAGGTAAGAATAGTCAGTAATCAAAGTTGGAATTGATTGACTTTTGATGGTTTCAAAGCTTATTCCTTGCACCTCCTACACTTGTGAACCCTCTCAATCCATTGATTGATCTAGGTTTTTGGTTAAATCAGCAAGCCCTAACTAATAATTTAGATTGAGTTGAAAAAAAGAATGGCTTGCTAATTGTGCAATCTCAAATCTCAAATCTTACTATAGTAGGCCCCAGAAGTGAAGTAGGCCTTGACCTGAAACCAATTCGATAATAACAGCGGCGGAGAAACCAATCATCGCGAAACGACCGTTCCAATTTTCAGCTCCTTCGCTGAAGCCCCAGTTCCAAGCGTTGCGTTTTTGTTGTTGCATAGTGCGAACTCCTTTGGTTAACTTTTGTCAGGCTTGTGTGAATAAATATAACAAGAAATTGAAAAAAGTGCAAGTGTGTGAATTCGGTGGCAAAGCTCGATCGACCTTAATAATTTTACCTAGCGAGGAAAAATAGCCAACTCGGTATCAGGGTCAAACAAGTGAATTTTGTCATGGGCGACGGCCAGCCAAAGTTCCTCGCCAACTCGGATCGATCGCTCTGCTGGAACCCGTACTTGCATCCGCACGGCCGGAGCATCAGTCAAACACACCCGCAAATAAGTTTCCGGTCCCAAAGCCTCCACAACTTCCACTTGTACAGACACATTTTTAGTAGCAGGAGGGTGAATGCTCAGATGTTCCGGTCGGATGCCCAAAATTAACTCTCGCCCGTCATATTGTTGTAAATTTTTTGCCCAAATATCCGGTAAAGTAAAGCGAAATTGCGGGTGAGAAATCAACAGCGGGGCTGTAAATTGCACCGCCAAAAAATTCATTGGTGGAGAACCAATAAACTCAGCCACAAATAGATTAGCCGGCTTGTTGTAAAGCTCCAGAGGTTGAGCGACTTGCTGAAGCTGGCCTGCATTCATAATAGCAATGCGATCGCCCATAGTCATCGCCTCAGTCTGGTCGTGAGTCACATAAATAGTCGTAGTTCCCAACTGTCGCTGCAACTGCACAATTTGCGATCTCGTTTGGGCCCTCAATTTCGCATCAAGATTCGATAGCGGTTCGTCCATCAAAAAAACTTCAGGATTTCGAGCCATCGCCCTACCCAAAGCTACCCGCTGCTTTTGTCCTCCCGAAAGTTGTTTCGGTAAGCGATTTAAAAGCGGTTCTATTTGCAATAATTTAGCTACATTCAGGACTCGGTTTTCTACTGCCTTTTCCCGTTCTGACCAATAACGCAAACCCCGAGGCAACTTGCGAGTAGCTCCCACTAAAAAATCTTCCCATACAGTGTATATTCGACCGTTATTTAAAGTATGCAAAGCTAAATAATCAATCACCTCTTTGACCTTATTTTTGATAGCTTCTCCCTGATCCCTGTCTCCTTTTTTTGTTTCTGTCGCTGCTTCCTTCTTACCTTTTCCTTCTTCCTTGTTCCTTGTTCCATCGGACTTCTTACCTATTCCGACTTGTATTTCTGTTCTTGTTTCTTGCGACTTACCTTTTTCTTCTGGCTGCTTGGGACTTGTATTTCTCTTCTGACTTTCCGAGCGGCGCAATCCAAAGGCGAGATTATCGTAAACAGTTAAGTGAGGATAGAGAGCATAATTTTGAAATACCATAGCAATATTTCGGTCTTTAGGAGGCAAATCGTTCAGCAGCCTACCGCCAATCCAAATATTCCCCGCTGTCAAAACTTCCAAACCGGCGATCGATCGTAACAAAGTGCTTTTTCCGCAGCCAGAAGGCCCAACCAGCACCATAAACTCCCCATCTTCGACCGTCAGGTTAATGCGCCGCAAAACTCTGTTAGACGAAGAGCTAGAGGCATCTGGCAAGACACTTTCTGCGACATTTTTTGCTAATTTTTCCGGTTCTCCTTGGCGGAGAGGAAAACTTTTGTAAATATTTTCTAATACAACTTGCGCCATCGAACAATTTTAGAATTGGGAATTGGGAATTGGGAATTGGGAATTGGGAATTGATAATGGCTAATTCAGCTCTGTAATTGGAAAGGATTCTAGGGTGAAATAGCCAACTTTTCATTCCTTCATACCGCTTCCCAATTACCGCTTCCCAATTACCGATGCCCGGAGCGAGCAGATGCCCTGTTTGACCAATTCCCTGTTTGGCCTGTTTGGCCAATGACTACTGACTGCTAATAACCTTGATAATTTTTTCACCGGGATTTAGGTCAAAAACTCGATCGCCCGCAGCATCTTTCCCCCAAAAAGCTATAGCATCAGTAGTCGATCGCAACAAGCGGCCAGAAGTAGTAAAGAGCTTAACATCCGTACCGGGAACAGCTTGCAACAAGCCAACCAAAGCATCTTTAGGCTCTGCAAAGCGAAAAGCTTGAGTGCCAATTTCGCCCCGGTTAGTCAGTCTGACAGAACCAGCAGGCATTCGTTTAGCCCAACCCAACTCCGAAATTAACACCAGACTGTCTTCCGGGTCGATCGTAATACAACCCACCAACTGTTCCTGCTTCCGCAACCTGGTTACTTGAGAACCCTGGGCGCTGCGGCCCATTGGCGGCAGTTGTTCGTCATCGACATCAAACCGGAGGACTCGGCCTCCCGAAGTTGCGACGGCCACTTGCTCGCCGACTTTGCTCAGACTAGCCGAGCGCAGCCGATCGTCCTCCTTGAGTTTAACAACAGTAATGCCACGATTAGTCAAATCGGCCAATTCCTGTATCGGCAAGCGTTTAATTTTTCCTTGCTGAGTCAGAGCGACCAACTCCGCCCCCTCCGAATTTTCTGGCAAAATAAAGTGTGCGACAGTGATTTCGGAAAAAGCGAGATCGGCACTATTTTTGGTAGCACTCGGGGACAACAAACCAACAATCGGCTTTCCCCGGTCTTTGCCGTTACTACTAGGAATATCAGCCACTTTCAGCGGGTAAGCCTTGCCATTAGGAGTTAAGACTACCAAAGTGCGATCGGTTTTAGTCAGCTCTGCCGTCACAATAAAATCTTCATTTTTTTCTAAAGCTGAAACCGATTTTTCGCGACTTTTCGAGCGGGGACGTTCCCCCGTCGGCATGCGCCGCACATATTGCTTGTGCGAAAATTCAACAATAGTTTCCTCAGCCTCAAGAACCGGCAATAAATTAGAGGCAATCATTGTCGCCGACAAAGGCTTGACAGCAGAATTTTTCTTGCCAGAAACTGGGGATTGGGCCTTTGGGACGCCTTCGATTCCCCTAGCAAATTTAGTGCGGCGTTCGTCAGCGTACTTGCGTTTGAGCGATCGAAATTCCTTCTTCAAAGCCTTCAAGAGTTCGCGCCTGTCGCTCAACAACCGCTGCAATTCTTGAATATTTCCCATCAACTCATCAAGCTCAGCCTGCAAACTTTGTCTTTCCAAACCAGTCAGCCGGCGCATCGGCATCGCCAAAATCGCATCAGATTGACTTTCGCTCAAATTGAGGCGAACTTGGAAAGTTTGCTTAGCAGTAGTACCGTCAGGAGAATTTCGGAGAATGTCGATCGTAGTATCGAGATTTGTCAAAGCTAACATTAAGCCTTGGACAATGTGACAGCGACGTTCTGCCACCTGCAACTGGTAATTGTGGCGGCGGGTGAGAGTCACTTCTCGGAAATCCAGAAATTCCTGCAACAATTGTCTGAGCGTCAACTGTCGGGGTTGACCGTTGACAATTGCCAGCAAAATCGCACCAAAATTTGTTTGCAGGTCAGTTTGTTGGTAAAGACGAGCTAGCACCGCTTCGGGAGTAAATTCCCGCTTGAGTTCAATCACAACTCGAATGCCATTGCGATCGCTCTCATCGCGCAAATCAGAAATACCGTCGAGGCGACCGGCATTCACCAAATCCGCCACCTTTTCAATCCAAGCCGCCTTATTCACCTGAAACGGAAACTCCGTGACCACGATCGCCGTTTTAGTCCGCACCTTGCGATTACCAGGCACTTCTTCCACCCCAGCCACACCCCTGACCGCAATGCTGCCTCGACCCTTAGTGTAGGCATCAACAATGCCCTCTGTAGCGACGATTTCCCCTCCGGTCGGGAAATCCGGGCCAGGAATCAGTTCAATCAACTTCTCGTCCGAGAGTTCTGGATTTTCAATCAAAGCAATTAAACCGTCTACCACCTCCCCCAAATTGTGGGGTGGAATATTAGTTGCCATCCCCACAGCAATCCCAGTACAGCCATTGAGCAGCAGAAACGGCAACTGAGCCGGTAGTGCGGTCGGTTCCTGCTCGGAACTGTCAAAGTTAGCGGCAAAATCAACAGTTGCATCGCCGACTTGGGTTAGCATAGCTTCGTGGGCGATCGGTGCGAGGCGAGTTTCCGTGTATCGCATCGCAGCAGCCGGGTCATTGTCCACCGAACCGAAATTGCCGTGACCCGCCAGCAAAGGATAGCGGCTCGAAAACTCCTGAACCATCCGCACCAGAGCGTCGTAAACCGATTGGTCGCCGTGGGGGTGATATTTTCCCAAAACATCTCCAACTACCCGGGCGCACTTGCGGTAAGGTCTGTCCGGCGTCAAACCGAGTTCGTGCATCGCGTACAAAATTCGACGGTGAACTGGTTTTAAACCGTCGCGGACATCAGGCAAAGCTCGCCCGACGATCACACTCATGGCATATTCGAGGTACGATTGCTGCATCTCGGCATGCAGAGGCGTAGAAATTACTTGCCCGGAAAGTAGGTTTAGTTGTTTAGCCATGAGTCCTTGTGTCCGTTAATTCCTGAGTGAAGACAGCCTGTGTCAATAATGCTCAGGTTGCCGATCTCGAATGAAAAGCGTTTGCTGGTACAGCGAACCAAAAGTTCGACAAAACCGCCTAGCAGGAGGATAAAAATAAATTTAACAGGTTAAAGCATAATCAGAGTGCCAAAGACGGGCAACACTTGCCTCTTACTCTCGACTATTAGCTTAATCTCTATATTGCCGATCTTTGCGCCTACCTGTATATTTACCGCCCGGCGCGAGAAGGTAGATTTACAATCATGCTTTTTCTTATAATCGCTCACAAATGCCGATCGTTAAGAATTCAGCAGTCAAAAGCTCTCCTCGTGATATTCTAGTCTGACCTGTGCTTGATGAACCGAAGCGTCAATTTTTCAAGTCGTGTCGATCGCCCGCAACTAAGAATTGAGAATCCTCAACAATCCCCGCTATGTTCGCTACTCCGAATGCTGCTGCGGGAGTAGATGAATAAACATTGCTTTATTCTAAGAGCAGGAAATAAAATAATTGTCACACCTCCCCGACTCTCAGTCGCAGGCTTGACCCAAAGAGAGAATACTAGAAACCGGCCAAGTAAGTCGGCGCTGTACAACACAACTATGTAAACGATCGCAAAGTATCCACAATGCCCTCTAGCGGAACTCGTCAGCCCTGTTTACATAATGTTACATAGTTTTGTTTAGTCCCGCCTACGTACTTTGTGAGGAATCTTGAGGCGATCGTCAGTGTCAGGTCTATTTGCCGCAAAAAAACAACTAAACTGTCTTGCAGCCTTGCAGACGGTATCGGCAGTACACAAAGCCTTGCATTCTATGCGTGAGGTATTTTACAAGTATTGCAAACACATTCACAAAAAAGATGGTTATTCGTATGCAACCTAAGTGCTGCCCATCCTTTCCTCCCATCTCCCCGGTGCTGAGTACAGCGCCTTTGAAGGTGGTATCTAGGAGAGCGCAAAGATGAAAACCGTTCTGATTGTAGAGGACGATTTGGTTAATGCTCGAGTTTTTTCTAAAATTCTGACTAAGCGGGGTGGCTTAGCGGTGAAACACACAGAAAATGTTGAAGAGGTGATGCAGATTGCTGCTTCAGGGGAAGCTGATTTAATTTTAATGGATGTGTCTCTTTCGCGCAGCGTCTACCAGGGAAAAGCTGTTGACGGCATTAAGATTACTCAACTGCTCAAAGCAGACCCGCAAACCGCCTCGCTGCCGATTATTTTGGTAACAGCTCACGCGATGGCCGGTGACAAAGAAACTTTTCTGAATCAAAGCGGTGCGGACGGTTACATCTCTAAACCCGTAGTAGACCATCAAGAGTTTGTCGCTCAGATCAAGGCTTTGCTCCCGGACTGAGCGATATACAAAATCCGGGGACTGTAGCAATCCTAAATGATTGGCAAAATTTTTAGGGTAGTGCATTTCTTTGTCTAGCCCCGCTCGGCCGGGGCTCTTCAAGGGGGGAAGAACCCTACAATGAATTAAACAAATCATGCGAGGATTGGTATATTAATAACTAACAACAAACTGGTTGTTGGTAGTTGGCATTCGCTAATAACCACAGCTTTCCTGCTTTCCTGACACTTGGCATTAAGCATTTGCTAATAAAAACTAACAACTGCTTTCCTAATATTAAGCAGTTGCTAATAGCAACTGCTTTCCTAATATCTTGAAATTGGCATTTGCTAATAAAAACTCACAACTGCCAACTAACAACAACCGCAAGAAACTAATAATTAGTCGTCGTCATCGAAATCCTCGTAACCGATGTCGTCATCCTCATCAGCCAAAACCCCCAAAGAATCATCATCAGTCGGACCGACAAAATCGTCCTCCTCAACCTCAATTTCCTCAAAATCTTCATCAACCTCAAGGTCAGAAGCAGCTCCGACCTCGAAACCGCTTTCGATCGTATACTTGCGGCGGGCAGTACGGTCATCAAGTACCACATCCTCCTGCAAATCCTGAAAATCGTCGTCAAACACCGCACCCTCAAAACCCGCATCTTGAACGCTGGCATCCTCGTAGGCGTTGAACCCGGTGCCGGCAGGAATCAGGCGGCCGATAATTACGTTTTCCTTGAGGCCGCGCAGCCAGTCGGACTTGCCTTCGATCGCCGCCTCGGTCAGCACCCGCGTAGTTTCTTGGAATGAAGCAGCCGAGATAAAGCTGTCGGTATTGAGCGAAGCTTTAGTAATTCCCAGCAGTACCGGAGTATAGTCCGCCGGCGCTCCACCGGTAATTGACATGGCTTCGTTGACCTGCTCTACCTGGCGCAGTTCGACCAGTTCCCCCGGGAGCATGGTGGTGTCGCCGCCGTCCTCCATCCGCACTTTGTTGGTCATCTGTCGCACGATCACTTCGATGTGCTTGTCAGAAATATCTACGCCCTGAGACTGATAGACAGACTGCACCTCATTCACCAAAAAAGTCTGCACCTGCTGGAAACTTTCCAAAGCAGCCTCAAAAGTCGGTTGGCGCTCTTTGAGAACGTGGAAAAACACTTCCAGAATTTCGTGAGGGTTTGCAGGCCCGTCAGTCAGAGATTCGGCGACGCCTACCCGCTGTCCGTCAGAGACGATCGGATTTTGACCGGGTAACAAAGGATACTCCTCAATGCGGCCGTCATCTTCAATCACGGCTAATTCGACAACATCGTCATCGGCTGCGATCCTAGCGGTGCCGGGCCGCTTTGCCAAAACACAAGCTTCTTTGGGCTTGCGGGCTTCGAGCAATTCTTCGATGCGGGGTAAACCTTGAATAATGTCCCCGGTTTTGGCTCGCTCGAACACCAAAATCACCAAGTTGTCTCCCCGCTGCACTAAGTCGCCGTCGTCTACGTGCAGCACTGCACCTGCGGAAACCCGGTAAGGGCGGGCTATCCTGAGTACAATTTTGGCAGGTTCGCCGTCGGAAGAGGGTATGACTTTCACGACTTGACCGGACTCTTCGAGGGTGATTCCGGGAGCAACCTCAGTACCGGCCACTAGCAGTTGACCGGGACTCAAGTTGGGGGCAACTGGGACTTGCACAGAAATAGAATCGGCATCCCGCATCACTAGGAGGCGGCGCACGGGTTCGCTGTGTCCTTCGCGGATGCCTCGGACAATGCCGGCTTCTTTGCAGAGAATCTCTGTGCGGGCAACTACTGCTCCTGGAGCGATCGACAGTCCGTCCTCGACCAACAAGCGGGTCTGAGTGCTGCCCTGAGTAGGATCTGCCGATACGTCGCGCCGAATTACTAGCGATTCCAAAATCACTAACTGCAAGCGGAAAGTTTTGGAAACTGGTGAGGCTTCATCGCCTTCAGCTAGTGCCAATTCTTCAGAACTGGGAACATCGGCGGTACCCCAAGCGGGGCCGGAACCGTCTGCTCCAAAAGCTACAGCATCGTCTTCGTCGGGCAGCAGTTCGATATCTGCGGCCAATTGCGGAGCACCGGAACCGATTTCTAAAATAAGCTGAGTCCGCAGCAGTTCGAGTCCTTCGACTGACTTGACGCGCTCTCCGTCTTTGTAGGGCAAGCGCTGCACTGCTTTGAGGGAAATCGACTCGTTGAGGGCTGTTTGGGAAGGTACGGGCGGTTTGTCGGGTACGGGAAATTCTATGACGGGACGCAGGAGCAAGGCGGGGCCTTCGGGTGTTTCGATATATTCGGCGTAACCGAGTTCCTGGGCAATCAAGCCGGGGAAGATTTCTTGACCGGCGCTGACAATTTGACCTTCGGTTTGGGAAAGTGGCGGGCGATCGACTGCGTGCAAAGTTCCGGGTTTGATGACTATTTCCCGCAAGATGTCATTTTTCTGGGTAACTTCGACGGCGCCGCTGGTTTGGCAGAAAATATCTTTGACTACTTCGGTACCGGCTTCGACGTATTGGCCGTCTTCGACGATCAATAGGCCGATATCTTTGTTGACTTCGTGGCACTCTTCAGGTATCCACAGCAGGGTGCCGCCTTTGATGACTTCGAGTCCTTGTTTGGCTTTGCCGCGCTTGTGAACTTCGACGCCGGCGTATTTGACGATGCCTCCGGTTGCGGTGCGGTAGGTGTCGTCGATCAGTTCGGCGACGACTTCGCCGTTGATGACTTTGCTTCCTGGTGTGGTTTTGAGAGAGAACCGCTGGTTAGAGGCGGTTTCGATGGTGTAGTGGTCTCTGCCGCCGGTACTTTCGGCTCGGACGACGGCTTGGTCGAGCAACACTTGGGCTGTGATGATTTCGATTTCTCGCTCGTCGGCGATGCGGACTACGCCGCCGTGTTCGGAGATGAGTTTGGTTTCGGCGATGACGCTGTTGGCGGGAATTCTGGAACCGTTTTTGACGGCGGGTTCGGCGCCGGGGGGTAAGTTGTAGACTTCTCCTGAAAGTATCCAAACCAGTCCGCCGCGGCTGGCGGTGCGGGTGGTGTTGCCTTGGCGGTCGGTTTTTTCTTCGGGCACGATGTCGGCAAATTTGGCTTCGCCGGCTAAGTCTGAGGCTACGTCGGTGGTGACTTTTTCGGTAGTTTTGCGGGCGGCGCGTCCGAGGATGGGTACTTCTGCGAGGATTTGACCTTGGAGGGCGCTTTGTCCGTCGCGGGCCATGACTGTAGAACCGATCGCGATTGCCAGTTCTATTTTGAGTTTCTGATTTTTGGCCCCGGATTTGCCTTCCTCGAAACCCTCGCCCTCCAATACGAGTTTGCCGTTATTTTCGGCTACTAGGGCTTCTTCGCCGTGTCTGGTGCGGAAGGAACGGGTACGCAAGTTTTTGAATTTGACTGTACCGGCAAAAGGTGCGCGTTCTTGTTTGGCGACTTCTCCGGTAAACACGCCGCCTGTGTGGAAGGTACGCATGGTGAGCTGGGTTCCGGGTTCGCCGATCGACTGAGCGGCAATAATCCCGATCGCCTCGCCCATATCCACCATTTTCAGGTGGGCCAGACTCCAGCCGTAGCAGCACTGACAAACTGAACGGGTGGCTTCGCAGGTTAGGGGCGATCGTAAATACACTTCGGCGACGCCCGATGCACCAATTGCCTCAGCGAGTTCTTCGGTAATGGGCTGGTTGCGGAGAGCTCTTTCTTTGGCGAAGGCGACAACTTCTTTGGTTTTGGGGTGTACCACATCTTGAGCTAACACTCGCCCCAACAGCCTGTCTTTCAGGGGAATGAGTACGGTAGCGCCGTCTGTCATCGGCCGCACGCGAATCCCCCGCCCGGTGCCACAGTCTACTTCGCGGACAATTACGTCTTGGGAGACATCTACCAGGCGGCGGGTTAAGTAGCCGGAGTCGGCGGTGCGGAGGGCGGTATCGACTAAACCTTTGCGGGCGCCGTAGGAAGAGATGATGTATTCGGTGACGGTGAGGCCTTCGCGGAAGTTGGTTTTGATGGGGAGGTCGATGATTTCGCCTTGGGGGTCTGCCATCAATCCGCGCATTCCTACGAGTTGGCGGACTTGGGAGATGTTGCCCCGGGCTCCGGAGAAGGCCATCATGTAGACGGAGTTGAGGGGGTCGGTGGCGCGGAAGTTTTTGACTACTTCGTCTTTGAGGTCTTCTGAGGTGCTGTTCCAGGTGTCGATTACTTTTTGGAAGCGTTCGACTTCGGTGATTTCACCACGGGTGTACCGCTGTTCTGTGATCCGGATTTCTTCTTCGGCAGAGTCGAGCAGTTGTCTCTTGATGGGGGGGACCTGTAAGTCGTCTACGCTGATGCTGACCCCTGCTCGCGTTGCGAAACGGAAACCCAAGTCTTTGAGTTTGTCTGCCATTTGAGCCGTGCGGGCAGTTCCGTACTGCATGAACGACCAAGAGATTAATTTTTTGAGCTGACCTTTGTCAACAACTCGATTGCGAAAAACAATTTCCTTATTTTCTGTCATTTTTCTGCTGTTAGTAATTTGAAAATTAGTCAGTAGTCAGTTGGCAGTAGTCAGTTGGCAGTAGTCAGTTGGCAGTAGTCAGTTGGCAGTTGACAGGAAAGCAGTTGGCATTAGTTAGTCAGAATTTGTAGTTCGGAATTAGAACCAACCAGCAACAAATAACAAATAACAACCAACTGCTTTCGTGCTTTCGTGTCAACTGACAACTAGCAACTAGCAACTAGCAACTAGCAACTGACAACTAATTGTTAATTACCGATTCGATCGTTTGGTGATAGATAATCCGGCCTGGAGTAGTGCGAATAAACTGATTGAGCAAGTTGCCCTCTGTGTCTTCGCGAATCCGGCGGAACTTGTATTCTTTGGTCACAGTACCGTCGGTCGATCGTTCCACCTTCATCGGTTCTCCCTCCGGTTCCACATTTTCTATGGCTCCTTGAAATCTCACCCACACGTATGAGTGCAAGTCAACGATTCCTTGTTCGTAAGCTACAACCGCATCGGTAAGGTTGGAGAAATAGCGACCTGCACCTTTTTGAGCGTCAAGATTTTCCGCTGTCAAGTAATAGCAACCGAGTACCATATCTTGAGAAGGAGTCACGATCGGTCTTCCCGTTGCCGGCGACATAATGTTGTTAGAAGCCAACATTAGCAAGCGCGCCTCCGCCTGAGATTCCAGAGACAAAGGCACGTGTACCGCCATTTGGTCGCCGTCAAAGTCAGCATTAAAAGCCGGACAGACTAGCGGGTGAAGTTGAATCGCCCTTCCGTCTACCAAAATCGGCTCAAAAGCTTGAATCCCCAAACGGTGCAGCGTCGGGGCTCTGTTGAGCATCACGGGATGCCCCTCAATTACCTCCTGAAGCACCTCCCAGACACTGGGATCGTTGCGCTGGATCAGTTTTTTGGCAGCCTTGATGTTGTTGACCAATCCTTGACGGATCAAGCGGTGGATCACAAAAGGCTGGAAAAGTTCGATCGCCATTTCCCTCGGCAAACCGCACTGGTGAATTTTCAGTTTCGGCCCCACCACAATCACCGAACGCCCGGAGTAGTCTACCCGTTTCCCGAGCAAGTTTTGCCGGAAGCGACCTTGTTTCCCTTCGATGATGTCCGACAGCGACTTCAGCGGACGGTTGTTTGCGCCCACCACAGTCCTGCCCCGGCGGCCGTTGTCAATTAGCGCATCTACAGCTTCTTGCAACATCCGCTTTTCGTTGCGGATGATAATCTCCGGCGCTAAAATTTCTTGCAGTCTAGCCAAACGGTTATTGCGGTTGATGACTCTCCGATAAAGGTCGTTGAGGTCGCTCGTTGCAAAACGCCCGCCGTCTAGCTGCACCATCGGCCGCAAGTCCGGGGGAATCACCGGAATCACATTGAGTACCATCCAATCGGGATGAGAACCCGTAGCAATAAAGTTGTCAATTACCCGCAAGCGTTTAATTAACTTTGCCCGTTTTTGACCTTTAGCATTAGCAATATCTTCGCGCAACTTTTCGGCTTCGCTTTCTAGGGGAATGTTTTGCAGCAAAACTTGCAAAGCTTCAGCACCGATTCCTACTTCTACGCCGGTCAGTGTGGAATCTTCGCTATAAAGTTCGTCTTCTATTTCGAGCCAAGCATCTTCTGTGAGCAATTGCTTGTATTGCAGTTTCTCAGCATTACCAGCATTTAGGACTACGTAGGCATTGAAATAGACAATTTGTTCGACATCTCGCAGGGGCATATCTAACAAAATTGCCATGTAACTCGGGATGCCTTTGAGATACCAAACGTGAGCTACTGGAGCTGCTAGTTTGATAAATCCCATCCGGTGGCGGCGCACGCGAGATTCAGTGACTTCGACACCGCATCTCTCGCAAACAATGCCTCTATGACGAACTCTTTTGTACTTGCCACAATGACATTCCCAATCTTTTGCAGGCCCAAAAATGCGCTCGCAAAACAATCCGTCCATTTCTGGTTTTAAGGTGCGGTAGTTAATCGTCTCAGGTTTTACGATTTCTCCCACCATCTGACCGTTTGGTAAAGTTCTTTCTCCCCACTGTCGAATTCTTTCTGGTGAAGCTAACCCAATTTTTACGTAATCAAATCGTTGTTCTATCTTAGGCATTTTTGACTCCAATCGATGATTTATTTGAAAGTATTTGCTGTGGTTTTTATGGCGGGATTATTTTGGCGATCGAATCAATGTCAGACTCCTTTATATGTCACATTATTTTTAATGTTGCGGATGATACTTCTGGATACTTCAAATTCCCGAGCTATCTTAGGAATAGATTTTCGAGCTTGAATGAATTCGTTTTTGCACGTCCTGCGATCGAGACACCACCCGGGCGGGCAAGGGGAACCCCTTCGCCTGCTGGTTTCCAAGTGAGGTTACAGTTAATATTGTGTATAGTTACGGGATTCGCGCTGTATACTTCAGCTACACCGTTAATGGGGGACAATCGCTCAATTCCCGGAATACTTTTGCGTCTGGGAGTTGGGCGATCGCGCCCCACGATCTGTCCGGTATTCTTTGCAGCAGACCCCGCTACCAGATGTGCCAGGTTGATGCAGATTCGATTGTCACAGATGTGGCAAGCAAAATCACCGCAACCGAGGAATCCTGCTATTTTCGAGTCGAGGACTAATCGGTGGAAAAATACCGTTATGCCATCGATCCACTTGCGCCCGCAACCGTTTTTCAACTTACTGCCTTGCGAGTTAATAGAGCCTGTCGCCCGATCGAATTCTCCTTCAATATGGGGAATAACTGTTACAATACTCATGTCACCGCCTCTCCTTGTTAGAGCGTTGATTCGCCTCAGCAGTGTTCATACCACTGTTGAGGCATTTTCATGTAAGGTTGTCGATTTTCGCATTACAGAATTGAATAATCTCAAACAATTTTCAAATCTAAAATCTGCAATGCGAAAATGGCAAATCCCTAGTCCTCGTCTTCGTCGCGAGAAAGCGATTCGTAAGTAGGCCGGGAGGGCGATCGCCTGCCGCCAACATCGGCCATCAAATCCACCTCAACGTGCTCGGAACCCTCTTCAGAAGTATTGACTTTGTGGACGGCAATGTCCAGACACAAAGATTGCAACTCCCGCATCAGCACTTTGAACGATTCGGGGGTTCCGGGCCGGGGGATGGCTTTGCCTTTGACGATCGCATTTAGCGCTTCATTCCGGCCCTGCATATCGTCGGACTTGACTGTCAGCAACTCCTGCAGCGTGTAAGCGCAGCCGAAAGCTTCCAGGGCCCAGACTTCCATTTCCCCGAACCGCTGGCCGCCCTGCTGGGCTTTGCCACCGAGGGGCTGCTGCGTAACCAAAGAGTAGGGGCCGGTGCTGCGGGCGTGGATTTTGTCGTCTACTAAGTGGACGAGTTTGAGCATGTAGGCGATGCCGACTGTGACGGGGCGATCGAATGCTTCCCCAGTGCGGCCGTCATAAACTATGGTCTTGCCGGGGTGTTTTTCGTTGAAGACCCAAGGTTTGCCAGTTTTTTCCCGCGCCTCCTCTAATTTGCCGTGAACGGTTTCCCGCGACTTTTCGGCGCCGTGCATTTCGTCAAACGGCACCATCTTGAACCGCATCGACAGATTTTCGCCAGCCCAGCCCAGCAAGCACTCGAAAATTTGACCGACGTTCATCCGCGACGGTACGCCCAAGGGGTTGAGCACAATGTCGATCGGCGTGCCGTCGGGCAAGTAGGGCATATCTTCCTTCGGCAGAATCCGGGAGACGATGCCTTTGTTGCCGTGGCGGCCGGCCATTTTGTCGCCGACTTGAATCTTGCGCTTTTGGGCGACGTAGACGCGGACTACCATGTTCGCGCCGGGGGGGAGTTCGTCTCCTTGTTCGCGGGTAAACACGCGCACGTCTACAACGCGGCCTTTTTCGCCGTTGGGGACGCGGAGCGAGTTGTCCCGGACATCGCGGGCTTTTTCGCCGAAGATTGCTCTGAGCAGTTTTTCTTCCGGCGGTTGGTCGGATTCGCCTTTGGGGGTGACTTTCCCTACCAAGATGTCGCTGGCTTCTACCCAAGCGCCTTTGCGGATGATGCCCTGTTCGTCTAGCTGGCGCAGGGCGTCCTCGCCGACGTTGGGGATTTCTCGGGTGATTTCTTCCGGGCCGAGTTTGGTTTGGCGGGCTTCGATTTCGTATTTTTCGATGTGGATGCTGGTGTATACGTCTTCGTAGACGAGGCGCTCGCTAATGAGCATTGCGTCTTCGTAGTTGTATCCTTCCCAGGGCATATAAGCTACCAGGATGTTGTGGCCGAGGGCGAGTTCGGCACCTTCGGTGGAGGAACCGTCGGCGAGGACTTGACCTGCTACGACGCGATCGCCCTCGTAGATTAGGGGCCGCTGGTTGAGACAGGTGTCTTGGTTTGATCGCTGGTATTTTTGCAGTTCGTGTTCGATGCTGCCTGCGTATTTTTGCTTCCAAACCGAGGGCTGTTTGGTTTTGAGTTCGTCGTATTCGCGAATCAGGAAATGTTCTTCGCTGGAATTCGACTCGGCATCTGCCGCCAGGGGCTTGACAATTATCCGGGTTGCGTCGATGTAGATGACTTCGCCGTCAATCCGGGAAACCACCACCATCCCGGAATCTCGCGCTGCCTGAGCTTCCAAGCCGGTACCCACGAGGGGGCGTTCGGGTTTGAGCAGCGGCACGGCTTGGCGCTGCATATTCGAGCCCATCAGGGCGCGGTTGGCATCGTCGTGTTCCAGGAAGGGAATCAGCGATGTGGCGACGGAGACGATTTGGACTGGCGAAATCGCCATGTAGTCCACTTGCATCGGGGTAGTGGTGGTGAATTCTTGGCGGTAGCGGACGGCTACGGTTTCGCCCAACAGGTTGTTGTTGGAGTCGAGACTGATGTCTCCGGGGGCGACGCGCAAGTCGTCTTCTTCGTCGGCTGTCATGTAGATGGGGGCTTTGTCGCGCAGCACCTGTCCTTTTTCTACTGGATAGAATGGTGTTTCGATGAAGCCGTAGGGGTTGACGCGGGCGTGGGTTGCTAGGGAACCGATTAGTCCGGCGTTCGGGCCTTCTGGTGTTTCGATCGGGCAAATCCGGCCGTAGTGGGACGGGTGGATGTCCCGTACTGCAAAACCGGCGCGTTCGCGGGTTAAGCCTCCGGGGCCCAGGGCCGAGAGGCGGCGTTTGTGGGTCAGTTCTGCCAGCGGGTTGGTCTGATCCATGAACTGGCTGAGCTGCGACGAACCAAAGAATTCGCGCACCGCGGCGACCGCGGGCTTCGCGTTGATCAGGTCGTTCGGCATGACCGTCGACACATCGACCGAGCTCATGCGCTCCTTCACCGCGCGCTCCATGCGGAG
>NZ_JADEWV010000265.1 GCF_015207455.1 Microcoleus sp. LEGE 07076 | reverse complement strand
TCATTGATACAACCCCGTCTGGAGACTGTATCGAGACACGGGAATTTTGCAGGACAAGCTTTTCGGGAGCGAGCCACAAAAAGCTGGATTTTTGAAGGCTGAGTCTGTCGATTTGAGATTTAGTCTACAGATTAATCTGGGATCAGGAACTCTTCGTCTAAAATCTGTTTAGGATCTTCACGACTCACGACACGACTCTTGTCGGGGGCTTCTGTTTTTGAGCAGGTCAGACAGCCAATACCGCTGGCTCAGATTGAACTGAGTCTGTGGCTACTTTTGGGCGACGCAATAATTTTTTATTGACTCATTTAACTGCCAATTTTATACTCCTGACGATATCCAAAGGTATGGTACAGGTGTTAGGGAGGCGTGTTGCGGGGTTTCCAGCGTCACGAGTTAAAGTCACGTCTTGCGCGCAATTTTCAATTATACAATAATTTGGCGTTTTTTATAAAAACGATCGGGTGTTGGAAAAACTAATATAACATCGATTCTGCTTAAAATCCCATTCCCGGAAAAATCCAAGTTAAGATATAACAAAGAATACGGGTTATTTGGGCTTCGGCAAGAAGCGCTCATCGAAGTAGGAAGGAAGAAGCCTGAAGCTGGAGGGAAAAAAACGAAGAAGCCTGAAGCTGGAGGGAAAAAATTCCCCTACTCTCGCCTCCTCCTGCTTCCCTCTCTCCCTCTGGCTTCTGGCTGCGTACCCGGTTCTCTGGGGAGCAATTCCTAATCAAGGTTGTGGCTTGTCCTCAGTGCAGGGTTTAAATCCCGACAGAGACTTAAACCCTGCACTGAAGCCTTTGAAAATGCCGCGAGTCTGGCAGTTTAAGCTTGTGGACTGGTTGGGCATAGTTTTTCAGGATATAGACACAAAAATCCCCAATTGTCAAGCAAATGTTAGTGAAATATTGACGGCATTCCTAATCTCCATGCTGCGAATTATTACTCAGTGGGTTGAGGCACAAGCTGAACTGCGACGAATCTGCGATCGCACCCATGACGAACTTGTTGTTCACAAAGAAGCCACCGTGCGGGAGGTGCTGCAAGCTGTAAGGCGCAGAGGCGATTGGGCCCTGCTGCACTACACTGCTGAATTCGATCGCATGACGCTAAATGCGGAAGATTTGCGGGTGAGCGGCGCCGAATTGGATGCTGCTTACCAACAGGTATCGAAAGAATTATTAAATGCTATCCGCACAGCTTGCAAACAGGTAGAGGCGTTTCACCGACAGCGCGTCCCCAAGTCTTGGGTGCAGTTTGGTGATGACGAGGTTGTTTTGGGCAAGCGCTACACTGCAGTCGATCGCGCGGGAATTTACATTCCTGGCGGTCAGGCATCCTATCCGAGCTCGGTAATCATGAATGCGGTGCCTGCGAAAGTCGCCAAGGTGCCTAGACTTGTGATGTGTACTCCCCCCGGGCAGGAAAAGAGAATGAATCCTGCGGTGCTCGTAGCGGCTCAAGAAGCGGGAGTTGATGAAATTTATCGGGTGGGCGGGGCGCAGGCGATCGCGGCTTTGGCCTACGGTACGGAAAGTATTCCCAAGGTGGATTTAATTACTGGGCCGGGGAATATTTATGTCACCCTGGCGAAAAAATTGGTTTACGGAACTGTGGGGATCGATTCTCTGGCGGGACCCTCGGAGGTGCTGATTATTGCTGATAGTTCGGCGAATCCGGTACACGTAGCTGCGGATATGTTGGCGCAAGCCGAGCACGATTCGATGGCGTCGGCAATTTTGCTGACGGCGGATTCGGTGCTGGCGAGAAAGGTGGTGGCTGAGGTTGACAGACAGTTGGTAAATCACTCGCGCCGGATTTTGACGGAAAAGGCGATCGTCAATTACGGTTTAGTGGTAGTGGTTGACTCTCTCAAGGCGGCGGCGGAACTGTCTAATGAGTTTGCTCCCGAACACTTGGAATTGCAAGTGACAGATCCCTGGGATTTGCTCGACCAAATTCGCCACGCTGGGGCGATTTTCTTGGGCTTGTCTACGCCGGAAGCTGTGGGTGATTATTTGGCGGGCCCGAATCACACTTTGCCGACTTCTGGGGCGGCGCGCTATGCTTCGCCGCTGGGTGTGGAAACTTTTATGAAGCATTCGAGTTTGATTCAATATTCGCCGACGGCGCTGAAGAAGGTGAGTAAGGCGATTGATGTGTTGGCCGAAGCAGAAGGGCTTCCTTCTCATGCTGATTCGGTGCGGTTGCGGACTGAAAATGAGGGAAAGAGTGAATTTTAGATTTTAGTGAAATTGTAGATTGGCGGTACCGGCGGTTGAAACCGCCGCTACAAAGACTTTCGTCGGCGCAATCGGATACTGAAAAATAAAGGGGTTTTTAAGAGGGATTTGGTATAAAGTCTAAAGCTAGTCTTTGGAAGCTAAAGCATCTTAATGCAAGAATCCCCAACCAAAATCTTTGATGGGGTTTGAGAGTGTTGAAGTTCATAACTTTGACTTGTCATCATCAGCTAACGAAAAATTGAATATGTAATATCTGAAATTTAAAGGGGCACGGTGTTGAATACTGTTTTGGTGGCGATCGACAATTCAGAGTTAGCGACTCAGGTATTGCAAGTTGTAGGGCAATTTCAGCTAGAACCGACGGCTAAGGTGATTTTAGTTCATGTTGTGAGTTCTGGGATGTCGGATTTTGATGCGGTGGTCGATCGACCTCATGCTCAGGGAAATGAGATTGCTTACCGAGAAGTGGAGAAGTTGTTGCAATCTTATCAGCAAAAGTTGCCTTGCCAGAGCGAGTTAGAGATTGTTTCGGGGGAACCGGCCGAGGAGATTTTGCGTTTGGCGAATATTTATAAAGCGGATTTAATTGCGATCGGCTGTCGGGGTTTGACTGGTTTGAAGCGGATTTTGGAGGGTTCGGTGAGTGCTGAGGTTGTGGCTGAGGCTCCTTGTTCGGTGTTGGTTGTGCGGGCTAGGTAGGGGGAATTGAACCGCAGAGGTTGACAGTGCGATCATCGGCTGATTGATATTTTACTAAAGTTCTTTCTGGATCAAGCCTTCCATAGAATAATTATGAGCGTGACTCTTAACATCCCTACAATCAATGATGATCTGAACGATTTTGACAATCTGTTTCAGCTTTCGGAGCAACTAAATGAGGATTGCTCAGAAGTAATTATTGACTTTTCTAAATGTTTTTTTCTCAGACAAAATGCCGTAGCTTTTCTGGGAGGATTGATTCGTCTCATTCAATCCCGCTCGATAAAATTAAACATTAATTGGGATAGTATTCATAAGAACATAAAAATGAATCTTGAACAAAACGGATTTATGTATACTTTTTGTGAGAATAAAGAACCTTGGCAGGGTAATTCTATCCCTTATCGACAAGATAAAAAACAAGATAAAGATGGCTTGGTTGACTACCTAGGAGAAAAATGGCTAGGACGAGACTGGGTTGATATAAGTCAAAAATTGCAAAACGTCATCGTAGGAACTGTTTGGGAGATATACGCTAACGCCTTTGAGCATGGGCAAACAGAAATCGGAGTCTTTAGCTGTGGACAGCACTACCCTAAAAAAAAGGAACTAAAACTCACTGTGATTGACTTCGGTGTTGGGATTCCCCAAAATGTGCGCCTATTCCGAAAACTCTCGGATTTACCAGCAGACGAAGCCCTAAAATGGGCATTTGAAGCCGGAAATACCACCAGACGCGGTAATGTAACTGGGGGCGTTGGACTTGACTCTCTGAAAAGATTTGTAAAGATGAATAGAGGAAAGTTGGAGTTTTTCAGTCACAATGGGTATGTCCTGATTAACAAAGATGAGGAAACTTACCAAAATCGCCCAACCTTTTTCGCAGGGACACTGGTTAACATTACCCTCCAATGTGATGAAGCCATTTATGTGCTGGCTTCTGACACCGACGGCGACGCCCCACTTTTCTGAGGGAACTTCTGAAATATGAAATCTTACAAGATTGGCACTTTGATTGGGAAAACTTGCATGACACCCGATGACGGTATGAAGGTGTATGAGTTGACATACCCCGAACTACGGGCAGAGCACGCTGTAGAGCTTGACTTTGCTGGTGTAGAGATTTTTGCATCTCCGTTCTTCAATTTTGCCATTGGACAGCTACTTAGGGATATCTCCCCAGACACTTTAAACCGTCTGCTGACATTTTCTCATCTTAATAGTGTAGGCAATCAAATACTCAAACAGGTGATTAAGAACTCAAAACGCTACTACGCAGCAGATGATGCAACCCGCAATGCAATTAATGAAATTGTCAGCCAACAGGTGGGAAATGTATAATGGCAATCCAATATACAGTCAAGGCTGAGGTAGTTAATATCCAGTTTGACACACCTCAAAAAGATGACATTTTTCTGGTAGATACTAATGTCTGGTACTGGCTGACTTACACTCAAGCCAGTACCTCTCCTCCTCCCTATCAAATAAATCATTATCCTGCTTATTTAACAAAAATTATTTCTGCTCAAGGATTGCTTTTATATTGTGGGCTTTCTTTGGCAGAGTTAGCACATAGTATTGAAAAAGCGGAACGAGAAATTTTTTCGACTAGATTAAACACAAAAGAATATCGCCATAACGAGCCAACAGAGAGAGCTAACGTAGTAGCTGAAGTTATAGCCGCTTGGGGTCAGGTAACATCTATTGCTGTATCGACTGATGTAACTATTGATGAAACTACGACTAACGCATCTTTAACCCGATTTCAAACTCAACTTTTAGATGGCTACGATCTGCTATTTCTGGAAGCAATGGATAAAGCAGGGGTAGTTCAAGTAATTACTGATGATGGTGATTATGTGACTGTTCCTGGCATCAAAGTTTTTACTGCTAACCGTAATGTAATTGAGGCCGCAAGAAATCAAGGTAAGTTGATTACTAGATAAGAAATAAGACCAAATGCTTCATAAGTAATCAACACGCGATCGCAGCAGATATACTGTCTCTATTAAGCTTGCCAATTCGTCAGTGGCAATTAAGGCTACATTTTCGCCGTCAGAGCGGGTGATGATGGCATCGCGATCGCTTATGACTTGTTCGCACAGTTCATCGAGATTGGTCTGAGCTTCAGTATAAGTTACTTGGGTTTATGTGAGTGACATGGTTTTTGGCTTCCCAATACTTTGGACTTTCTTCGACTTGACAAGACTTAGTTTTTATAGTCACAATCATCTTTAAGAGGCAATATTATAGCTTTCCCATAGGAAAAAAATGACTGCACAACCATTATCCCTCCCCCAAGCAAACTTAAAAATGGCTCTCTGGCAAGTAGATGCCGATTCAATGAGTAGTAGCGAGTTGTATGTCTGGTTAAATGATAGCGGCTTGCCCCACGAAGTCACCATCAGATTGCACGAGTTGGCTAGCTACACGAAAAAAGCTGGTAACAAAGTTTTGGCTGTAGGGAAAATTGTTCTGATCCAAATTATCGAGTTTGTCAAGGCACATCCTAATTTAGCTACGGGCATTGCTCTAGGAGCTGCTGTGGGACTATTGGCAAGTTCAGTACCATTTATCGGCCCAGTGTTAGCGCCATTGGCAGCAGTGCTAGGTATAACTGTTGGTGCGATCGCGGGACATAGACTAGATCAAGGCTACCGTCAAGTAGATGGCATAGTTGGAGTAACACAAGACTTTATTCAAATCGCCCGATTGTTTTTTCAACTACTGATTGATGTTTTCAATGCAGTTTTTCGCAACGTTATCACTGCTTAAAAAACACAACCTGAAAAAATCAAGAGGCTTAATATGTCAGGAAATAAAACCGTAACTAAGGAGCAAATCCTTAAAGCGATCGAGCAATTGGAAAAAAATCCTGATGATAAGCTAGGAATTTTAGCTGATGTTGGGGTTGGCGTGGTAGGTGCTGGTGCTGCTGGCGCGGCTGTTGCGGCTTTCGGCGGTCAAGCCATATTTTTTGGGCTAATAGCGGTTGCACCCCCAGTAGGATTGGTTGTTGGCGGTGCAGCATTAGGTGCAGCAGCTCTCGTTGGAGCAAAGAGGATCTTTTTTGATGGCACTTATAACGAAGGGAAAAAAGCAGAAATTCTCAAACAGTTAAAAGAACAGCTAAGAAAGGTTGAAGAAAAAGAAAGAGCATCTAAGCTTGAAGACAGTGACAAGACAAAATTTATCGTTTCGTTGAAAGAACCAGTTAGGCTTAATCTAATTAGTCCTCAAGATGCTCAGGATTTAATGAGAAAGGTCGAAATTGGTCAAATACCTATCAAAGAGGCGATTAAGATGGTTCAGGCTATAGTTGAAGCAGCTAAACCCCAATAGTCTTTTAAATCTATGACCTGAGAATGCTAGGCACTGGCTATGTTGCTCTGGTATTTCTGAGAATTGACTTAGGTGCTGAAAGAGCGATCGCCCTTATATGATTGAAGTGCGATCGCTCTTTGGTATAGTCAAAGAATCCCGAGCGCACACAACCCAATGGAATCTCTACCCAATCATTGGGATGAACTTGCTAAAATCTTAGAACCTATTCATATAAATCACCTCGCAACCCAACATTTAGAATCCTGCAATTACAAAATACTGGGTTACTGGGATAGCAATAATAAGTTTTACGAAGAAATTGCTTTAATTCATCCCATCTGTGCTGAGTCGATCGGGTGATCGATTTCCCTAGCCCTAATTCCCCTTCCCCTTCCC
>NZ_JADEWV010000264.1 GCF_015207455.1 Microcoleus sp. LEGE 07076 | reverse complement strand
CACTCCCCCTCCAACGCCGGGTGGACAAACTCCGACTCCAACTCCGGGTGGACAAACTCCGACTCCAACTCCGGGTGGACAAACTCCGACTCCAACTCCGGGTGGACAAACTCCGACTCCTATTTTCGCCGGAGTTCCCGAACCGGATACTGGTTGCGGTTGCGAACCCTTGCCCCTGCTGAGGGAGATCGCATTTATCCAACCCCAGCGTTCCCAAATATTCAACTTCGACTCCAGCGCCTCCGCACTCATTGACATCAAAAACTCTGTCATCGGAACTCCCGGAAACGATTATTTAACAGGGAACGACACTAACGAACTCTTTGTCTCTTTTGAGGGCAATGACACGCTTTTAGGCGAAGGCGGTTCGGATATCGTCTTTGGAGACCAACAGCAAGACTTCATCGCTGCCGGCAGGAACAACGACATCGTTTACGCCGGCAAAGAAAATGATTTGGTGTTTGGGGGCAAACAAGACGATCGCATATTTGGCGATCGCAATTCCGACACATTGTACGGCGATCGCGGTTCCGATACGATCGTCGGCGACAACGGCAACAACATCGACTTGACAGGTAACGACGGCGACCTGATTTTCGGCGGTTCTTCCAGCGATGCCATTGATGGCACTCAAGGCAACGACACTGTTTACGCCGGCAAAGACGCAGACATCGCCTACGGTGGCAAAGAAAACGACCTGATTTGGGGCGACAAGGGCTCGGACAGCCTCTACGGTGACAGCGGAGACGACTCTCTGTTCGGCGGCGTCCAAAACTCCCTAGACGGCGACCCGGAGGGGCAAGATTTTCTGGTTGGAGGCAACGGCAACGACTTGCTTAACGGCGAAGAAGCCGACGATACTTTGGTCGGCGGTAACGGTCGGGATGTGGTGTTTGGAGGAAAAGGGGGCGATCGCATTTTCGGCGAAACTGACTCGGATACTCTCTACGGCAATCAAGGTTCTGATACCATCCTCGGTGACTATGGCAATCCCTCACACAGCATAAATGTTACCGATGAAGCCGACTTAATTTTTGGCAATGACACCGGCGACATCATTGGCGGCGGTAGCGGTAACGACAGCATTTTTGGCGGCAAAGGTAATGACTTAGCTTACGGCGGCAAAGATAACGACATGATTTGGGGCGAACTCGGTGCTGACACCATTGTCGGCGATGAGGGAGACGATTCTCTTTACGGCGGCGTGGCAAACCAGTTAGTCAGCGATGTCAACGGCCGCGACTTGCTGTTTGGGGGAGATGGTAACGACTATCTCAACGGCGGCGAGAGTTCCGATTCTCTCGGCGGTGGTTTTGGCAACGATACTCTTCAGGGCGGCAAGGATGACGATTTAGTACACGGAGATGCTGGCAGCGACTTGATTTATGGCGATGACGGCAACGATATTTTGTGCGGCGGTGATGGCAACGATACCATTTTTGGCGATCGAGGGGAAAATGACCTAGGCCCGGTGGGTGCAAACGGCCAGCAAGACTGCATCAACGGCGGCAGCGGCGACGACCTTCTCTACGGAAATGAAGGCCAAGATACTCTCAATGGCGATGAGGGTAACGATACAATTTACGGAGGGAAAGATAGCGACATTCTGAATGGGGGTGCAGGCGATGACTGGCTGTTTGGCGACGGGGGAGACGATACTTTAATTGGAGGTAGTGGGAGCGATCGTTTTGTGTTAAATAGCAACAGCGGTATCGATACTATCCTCAATTTTGAAGTAGGAACTGATAAGTTTGTTCTCGCCGGCGGCTTGAGTGTTGATTCTTTACAAATTAGCTCTGCGCCGAACGGTTATGTCCTGCAAGTTGCTGCAACTGGGGAGGTTTTGGCTAATGTTTTTGGGCCTAGTAATGCTATTACTGCTCTCGATTGCGTGACTTTTTCTCACTAAGGCAAAACTCACTCGAACAAACAGCGTGTAGAGATCCGTGCACACCCGACCTTACTGCTGTTTGTTCAAAAAATCTAATCCTAAAAAAATAGCTGCGATGCTTCCTGATACGCAAATTTCTCGGTTTGCTATTTTTAACAAAACTTCGGCAATGGGGACTAAAACTACTTCAACATCTTCTGTAATATCCAATTGTATTTGGCTGGCAAGTTTGACATTTTTAGCAAGGTATAGGTAAATACAATTGGTGTCTTTTACGGGGTTGTCATATAAAGTTGCTAGTTCCCAGATTTCTTCAGCAACATATCCAGTTTCTTCGGCAAGTTCTCTGGCAGCAGCAGATTTGCCGCTTTCTTCAGCAGGATTGAAACTTCCGCCCGGGAGTTGCAGTAAAATTTCGCCTGCTCCGTGCCTGTATTGGCGCACAAATACAAGTTCTTGCTGCTCTGTGGCGGCAAATACTAGGGCGATATTAGGTCGGACACAAACAAAAAAGTCGTCGATAATTTGTCCGCTTGGCAATTCTATTTCATCTTGTCTGACCTGACACCACTTGTTGTTAAGAACGAAGCGCGATTGCAATAATTTCCATTTATTTAAATTTTTCATATCGCAATAATGCTAAACTTTCAGCGTCATTAAACGGCAAAATTTTTCCATCAATAATCTATTTCAGATCAAAAATTTCACCCAGCAGCCATGCCATACAAAACATTATTCACCAGATTTGGGGAAGACTTACCAAAATTGACTGTTAATTCTGTCGCACCCGGATTGTTTGCGATCGAGTCACTGAGTCTGAGTCTAGCAGTCGCGGCTGCTGTAGCGACAGTGCAAATAACGCAGCAACCAGCAAATGCTTCTACAGTCACAAGTTGGCAATTCGATCCCGCCACAAATCAATTAGAAATTACTCTCCCAGAGGGAACAACTCCTCAATATTCTCTAATCAACCCGAGTCAAATTGCTGTGGATTTGCCCAATACTGAGATCGGAGTGGATGCAACTCAGCTATACCCGCAAGGCACTGTTCGTTCTGTGGGAGTAAGTCAACTGCGGGCGGGAACCACAAGAATTTTGGTCAATTTGGCTCCGGGATCTGCTTTCAACGGCGAACAAATTCAATTCCAAAGAATCGGGGTAGAAAATCGCTGGGTGTTGCGTCCGCAGATCGAACTGACTCAGAGCGGGGAAATTCCCAAAACTCAACCCCAGCCAGGAATACAAGTACCGCCAAACGAGCTGCCGATAGATTCTAACTCAACAGTAGCAGCAGAGGTCGATCGACAATCGTCTCCTGCTTCGGGGAATTTAACTACAAATTACTCACCGCAGACAACTCCAAATGACCAAATCCGACCGATAACAGTGCCTTTAGTCAGTGTTCGCTTGGATGAACGCCAGGGTGGTCGAGCTGCTGCTGTACGAAGCCTAGCTCCTCAAAATACGGCTGCTGCTATGCCCCAACAGCCTACTCTTACTTTTGGCGAGCCGCTTCCTGGCGATCGCCCGAATCGGCCTCGGCAAGTGGCGGCTGGGGCGAATGTCTTGTTGGCGGCGGGCTCGGAACTCAATTTGCAGTACCCGGGCGATCGACCTTTGCGCCTGGCTGGTGCAAAACCCAGCCGACAGGAAGTGCTACTGCTGCAAGGGGGAATTCTCGACAGCCGCGGAAATACGATCGTACCTGCGAATACGCCAGTCATCGGTCGGTTTGAAACAACTAACCTCGGCAGTCGATTTGTGGTCGAAGCTATTAGTATCAACGGCCGCAATGTTCCTCTGTTTGCTCGCTCCTCACCCGTCGAAGGCCGCCGACAACAGCCGGAGGATCGCAGCCTGTTCCGCAACAGCGGTATTGGTGGCTTAGCTTTGTTCTTGCTGAGCGGCTTTTCCGGTATCGGTTTGCTGGCTGGAGCTGCAGCAGGTGTTGCTACCACTTATGTCGCTGCTCCTCAACCTGCTACTATTCAACCTGGCCAAATTTTGCAAGTTCAGTTAACTGAAGATTTGCCTCAATTAGGTTTTTGATTTTGACATACAGCAAGGACTTAGGCTTTGCCTAAGTCCCCAGCCAAAATCTGTACTTCACTAAGCCTAAAAACTCCTCTCGTCGGCGGTTTAGAAATTTTGACCTTCCACCGTTGGGGCGATCGAACCCGGTTGGTTGAGGAACAGGTTTTTAGCGCCGTCGTTTTGGTAAATACAGTTAATTTGCGGTTGACCTTCCAATGGCCCGGTGAAGCCAAAGGTGTTCATGCGATTTTTGCACTCGCGCACTTGGTTTTGGTCGATCAGTTTTCTTTGTTCGAGAATTGCCCAGTTATTGGTTCGCAGGACGCATCCAGGGCGCATACTCGGCTGCGAGATGTAGACGTTAAAGGGGTTGAGGGTGACGTAGAGGCGCATATCTGTCACCATCGCGCTGGCTCCAAACTGCACGCAAAGTTCTGGATTCGGGGCGCTGCGATCGATAAATTCGCGGGATGCTACGTTTTCTGGGCTAATTGTAGCTGTGGAGCTAAAAGCAATCCCAATCCCAACTCCCAGAATAAAAACGGCTGTTAAAATCCCTAGGGTAGCGGAATTGAGAAAAGAAGGTTTACCTGACTGAGGTTGGCGGCGCGACTGTCCGCCAAACGAGCTGGAGTCTTCGTCTCGGAATGCGTCGCTGAATCTGTCGTCGTTGTAGGAGTTAGGTTTGCGTTTCATCAGAAAATGTGGGTGGGAACCCCGTCCTTGTAGGACGGCTTTACATCGAAAATTGCGCGTATTACAAAATAAATGGTATAAAGTGAGGCATGACGCAAAAAGCCTTCAAGTACCGCTTATATCCTACGCCCGAACAGGAAAACCTGTTGAGGCGGACGATGGGCTGTACTCGTTTGGTCTATAACCGCGCCCTGGCTGCCAGAACGGAAGCTTGGTGCGAACATCAAAAACGCATTGGGTACGTTGAAAGTTCGGCAATGCTGACCCTTTGGAAACAAGAAGACGAGCTTCAGTTTCTCAATGAAGTTAGCTGTGTGCCATTGCAGCAAGGGCTCCGACACCTTCAAGCTGCATTCAGGATTTTTTTTGCCGATCGGGCAAAATACCCGAACTTCAAAAAGAAGCGCCACGGCGGTAGTGCTGAATTCACCAAGTCCGCATTTGAGTTCAAGGACGGTCAAGTTTATTTGGCTAAGTCCGCTGAACCTTTGGCGATGCGGTGGAGCCGCACATTGCCCGAAGGTGCAAGCCCCTCTCAAGTGACGGTGAAGCTCTCGCCATCGTCCCGATGGACTGTTTGGTTGTTGGTGGATATCGAAATTGAACCATTGCCTTTGTCTGGGAATGCAATGGGAGCGGATTTGGGCAAGACCAGTTTGGTCACTCTGAGTACGGGTGAAAAAGTCGCCAATCCCAAAGGTTTTCACCTCAAACACCGCCAGCTCAAGAAAGCTCAGAAGGGTTTGAGCCGCAAACAAAAAGGCTTTAAAAATCGCCACAAAGCGCGGCTCAAAGTGGCTAAAGTGTATCAACAAATCAGTGATGCCAGACAAGATTTTATTCACAAGTTGGCGACTCGATTGGTGCGCGAAAACCAAACCATTGCCATTGAGAACTTGGCTGTGAAAAATATGATGAAGAACCGGAAACTTGCCGTCTCGATTACCGATGCGAGTTGGGGTGAGTTGGTCAGACAGCTTGAATACAAGTGCGGCTGGTACGGTCGCACCTTTGTCAAGATTGACCGCTGGTTTCCGAGTTCTAAGCGGTGTGTCCAGTGCGGGCACATCGTTGAACAACTGCCGTTGAATATTCGGGAATGGGAATGCCCCAAGTGTGGAACTCACCACGACGGGGATGTGAATGCAGCCAAAAACATACTTGCCGCAGGGCTTGCGGTGAAAGTCTGTGGAGCGAATGTAAGACCGGATAGGCATAAGTCTGATGGCAGTTGCGATGAAGCAGAAATATGTAAGCGGTGATTGTGGGAATCACTGCGGCTTGAACCCGGTGAGGATGTCAAATTAAGATTCCGTCTGTTTGGGGGACTCAACAGCTAGTAGTTTTTTTATTTTTGACTGCTCTGGCCTTTCTAATATTATGGCGTTAGAAAGGTGGCGGCTACAGGCAGGAAACACCCCCGCTGGGTTTGGTGTTGGGTTCGCTGCGGGCGATCGGCGATGATACCGCCTTGTCTGAATTTTCAGATTTCAATAAAATAGCTGAAAGTGACATACTCTTGCACAGCGGAGGAATCCGGCTCAAGATGGTTGACAAATTTTAACATTTTACAAGTTAGGAGGTATAGATTAGTGTCTGTCGAAATTATTCAAAAGCCTTCCACAGTCCGCAAGCTTGCACCGCGCTACCGCGTTCTGCTGCACAATGATGATTTCAATCCTATGGAGTACGTGGTGCAGACTTTGATGGCGACGGTACCGAGTCTGACTCAGCCACAGGCTGTGAATGTGATGATGGAAGCCCACACGAACGGGCTGGGACTTGTGATTGTTTGCGCTCTGGAACACGCTGAGTTTTACGCTGAAACGCTTAACAATCACGGATTGAGCAGCAGCATCGAACCTGACGATTAAAACGGTACAGGTAATCGCAGGGCGAAGCCCAGCCGGTTTCTGACTCGTACCTGATACCACTTATACTAAAAAGCCAAGGGTTGAACCCCTGGCTTTTTAGTATGTTTAATGCGGTCGATCGGGAAATTTGAAGAGCAGGGTTGGCATCAACCAGACCGGAAGTGGTTCGGACGGTGGTTCGGACCTAGGTCAGATCGATCGCCTGCTTCCACTCTCCAATCTCTACTCTCGATCTTCGGACATTAATAACG
>NZ_JADEWV010000263.1 GCF_015207455.1 Microcoleus sp. LEGE 07076 | reverse complement strand
TAAAAGCCGATCGCCCCCCCCTCCACCGCTCGCTATAAATGAGCCCAAATCGCTAAAATAAAAAAAAGATACGTAATAGGCAGGCTGGTGTCAATGATCCCAACAGTTATAGAACAATCCGGTCGCGGCGAACGCGCCTTTGACATATACTCGCGACTCCTGCGCGATCGCATCATCTTCTTGGGCCAACAGGTTGACTCCGACTTAGCCAACCTGATCGTTGCCCAATTGCTATTTTTAGACGCAGAAGATCCAGAGAAAGACATTTACCTCTATATCAACTCCCCTGGGGGTTCGGTATCAGCAGGTATGGGCATTTTTGACACAATGAACCACATCCGCCCCGACATTTGCACCATTTGTCTCGGTTTGGCCGCCAGCATGGGCGCTTTTCTGTTGAGTGCGGGCGCTAAAGGCAAGCGGATGAGTTTGCCTCACTCCCGGATTATGATCCACCAACCTCTCGGCGGAGCTCAAGGACAAGCAACGGATATTGAAATTCAGGCCAAAGAGATTTTGTACCACAAACAGCGCCTGAATCAATTTTTGGCAGATCATACCGGTCAGCCGCTTTCGCGCATTGAAGAAGATACGGAACGGGATTTCTTCATGTCCGCCGATGAAGCTAAGGACTACGGTTTGGTGGATCAAGTGATCGATCGCCGTCCTTCGGCCAGCCGCCCGATCGCTGCTGTGGCGTAACTTGCAAGTTAAAAATCAAAAATGGGAAATATTCTGCATTTTTGATTTTTAATTTTTAACGTTCAAAAGTAGCTCTTTAATCCTGGATAAACGGGTGCGTCGAAACCGGGTTTTTACCCAAATCTTTGGTTCTCAACCTTAATATCTGTCAAAAACCCGGTTTCTTTAATCCTGGATAAACGGGTGCGTCGAAACCGGGTTTTTTACCCAAATATTTGGTTCTCAACCTTAATATCTGTCAAAAACCCGGTTTCTTTAATCTAATAGCCTCCAGCGCCTTGTTTAGTTTCCGAATTCCTACGGTAAAGATTCGAGATATTGCAGGAAATCAAGCAATTGTTCTGGGTTTAATAAATGCCGCGCTGCTTTCTCATAAGCTTGTTTGAGATAATCTTTTCCTTGGCTGGCAGTCCAGCTTAATCGCTTGATTTCCTCAGTGGTTCTGCTGTAAATTTCCAGATATTCTAGGAAATCTGCCAACTGTTCGCTAGAAAGCTCTCTCTGCGACGACTTGTCATAAAGTTGTTGGAGACAGTCGGTTTCCGTTTTTTTATTCCATCCCTGGCGTTTGAGGATGCCGTCTATGTTGGCGATCGTATCAGAATCGTCCTCGATCGCATCACTTGGAATTCCCACCGAGATCGGTTCCAATTCCCTAATTTCAGCAGCACCCTGCGACAGTTCGCTTTGGCTGGTATTCGGCACCTCCAGTTCCTCCATCGGTTCCCCGTAGCTGGAAGAAAGCCAAGCATCCGAGTCTATCTGCTTCTGTACAAATCCAGCCGCCTCGGCGCGATCGACCGTTGGCCGTTCCGGTTCCGCTACAGGTGCTACTGGCTCTTCATTTATTTTCGATTCTGTATTGACAAAATTGCTTTGATGTGGTGTATCCTCTGTTTCGGTAACAGGCATTTCTAAAACAGGAAGAGGAGCAAGCGACTGAGGCACCGGAGGCGGAGGAACTGCGGCAACCGAAGGCAGAGGCGGAGGCGGAGGCGGAGACCCTGAAACGGGAACAGCGGCCTCCGCCTTATCGGAAAATCCGAGGACAGCGATCGATCGCGATCGGGCGCGGTCTTCAGCATCCTCAACAGACTCGGCAGCCGACATACCAGTAGCGAGAGTTTTGCCGTCAACCTGAACCAGACAGCGAACCACAAACTTGCCGTTATGAATAGTCAGCAACTCACAGATTAACTGTCCAGCGGGATAAAGGGCACGAAATTGAGCAAACATAATTTTTTTACCCCGAAACCAAAAGGGGCTGATGACTTCAGTTTAGTACAAAACCGGGCGTTAGTTGCTTGATACTTCAACATTTATGGAAAACCGCAGGGCGAGGAGGGCAATGACTGGCTTTAGTCATTGCCCTCCTCGTCCTGTTAAATCCCAAAAAATCCAAAAATTACCGTCAACCGCGCTGCGGTCAAAAGCAGCCGACAGAAAACAATTTTCGGAAAACACATATTCAACATACAATAAATGTAAGGTGAATCAACCGCGCCACCTTTGACCGAAAAACCCTATCCCACATCCGGCGGTTTAAGCTAACAAGCACCGAGGGGTCATTTCTACCTACAGGAAATGACACAGCAACTAGGCAAAAGTAGTAAAGTCTCCGGTTTTGTGTACCTTGCACTTTCTCAAGCACAGATTGCTGCCGACTCGCTCGTTGCACCTCTGCAGGCAATTAGACCACCTGCAAAAAAACAGAGGAATTTCTTACCGCTAGCTACTAGCAATTTTGCCGGGAGCAGGTAAACTCTTTGGCTTTAGCACAAGGCAAGAGTCACTTCAAAAGCCAGAAGAAAGCAGGAAAAAGGCAGAAGGAAAAATGCAAGAGACAGAAATGCAAATTTTCTCCCTCTTCACATCTCCATCTGCTCGTCCGCGATTCAACCCGTCGCTTTCAGCATCGAGCTATCTTTTAAGAACCGACAGGGGCTTTCTGACTTCGCGAAGAGCTCGGCGCTAACAGCCAAAAGCAAAGGAACCAACGCTAAAAAACTGTATTGGGGAATAGGGTGCAAAGCAGTTGTCTACACCGCCATTCGTCAGTTGCAGACAGACAGCAGACAATTAGCACTCTCGTCAGTGTCGGGAAAAAATCTGAAAAATTTCCGGCACAGGGGTAGCACCGACTGTGCTGGCATTTCCACCTACTAACCCGCGTATTTGTAGTAGGAAGCAGGCACTGCGAAGGCGGGAAAGGGCGCGGCGGCTGATTTGCCAAAATTAGACTAATTGCTGGAAAAAAGAGGATCGATCGCTACATGGAATTTTCTATCGCTGCGCTGCTGGCAAATTTTACAGAAGACAAATTAGTGGCTCCCAAAGCACTGGAGAAAAAACTCGATTGCAACGACGCCACCAGTCAACTCAAACTTCAAATCGCATTAGAAGCTCTAGAGAAAATTGGCATATTAGTCAAAGACAAAGGGCGCTACCGTCGAATAGCTGAAGACGACGTAGTAGAAGCAAAACTGCGCTGTTCGAGCAAAGGATTTTGCTTTGCAATTCAAGATGCCGAAGGCTCAGAAGACGTTTACGTGCGAGAAAGTCACCTCTCAACAGCTTGGAATGGCGATCGAGTATTAGTCAAAATCATCAAAGAAGGTAGCCGCCGCCGATCGCCCGAAGGGGAAGTCATGCTGATCCTCGAACGCGCCAACCCCTCGGTACTAGCGCGAGTCAAGCAAACCGCCACCCCCACCGGCCGCGTCAGCTACAGAGCAATTCCCCTCGACGATCGGCTGCTGTTTGAACTAGACTTGCTGGCAAACGGCACAAACCTACAAGAGGCGATCGACCATTTAGTACACGTCGAAGTCAAACGCTATCCCCTCGGCACCCATCGCCCGATCGGCAAAGTAGTACAAGTCCTCGGTTCCGACGCCGAAGCCGCTGACGACCTCGACATCGTATGCTGCAAACACGACTTGCCGCGATCGTTTCCCCCAGCAGTCATCAAAGCAGCCGAAAACTTGCCCAGCAAACTCAAAAAAACCGACATCAAAAAACGGTTAGATTTGCGAAACATCCTGACAGTTACTTTTAGCAAAAACGAACCGGGAGAAACCAACACCGAAAACGAAACCCCTCAAGTTGAGGAGGAAATTTTAGCCGAGGGCGACCAAAACGAATTCGACCCGACCTCATTCCTCTCAGATCCGCCAATAGAACGCGCGTTTTCGATCGAAACCCTAAAGTCGGGCGGCTGGCAAGTAGGAATCCACATCACCGACTCCGCCGAGTACGTGCAGCCAGAAACCCCCCTAGACCGCGAAGCCCGCAAACGAGGCACCAGCGCCCATCTCGGAGAAAAAATCATCGCGGTACTGCCATCCATCCTCAACCAGCGCTGCACCCTGCAACCAGACACCGAACGGCTGGCTTTCAGCATACTGCTCACCCTAGACCGATCGGGAGAAGTCACAGAATACGAAATTCAAACCAGCGTCATTCAAATTGACTACCAGCTCAGCTACGAGCAAGCTCAAGCAATTGTCGAAGCAGACTCCGATGCTGAAGAGCCATCTTTATCCAGCGCCCTCCGTCCTTTCCTGGATCAACTCTGGGCAGCCTCACAGGCGGTCAGACAGGCAAGACTCAAGCGGGGAGCTTTTCAACTAAATTTGCCCGACGCTAACTCTCACTTCGACGACGAAGGCGAATTAGGAGCTTTTGCAACGGCTCCCCCCGCCCAGTCGGCAGTCTCCGAGTTGGTCGTACTCGCCAACGAAGCTGTCGCCACGCACCTGCAAGCCTTGGGAGTCCCAGCAATCTACCGCGTCCAACCGATGCCGGACCCCGCAGACATCCAGGAGTTCATCAAACTCTCCAACAACCTCGGAGGCGAACTGTATCTCGAAAACGAAGAAGAAGTTGTGCCCTTCGACTTCCAGCGATTTACCCAGCAGTTTGCTGGGCTCAAGTCCGAAAGAGTTCTCACCTACCTGCTGGAAGACACCATGAAGCCTGCGGTGTACAGCACAACTCCCAAGCCGCACTTCGGTTTAGCGCTGCAAGATGGTTACACGCGCTGCACCTCACCGCTTTCCCGCTACGCCGATTTATTGGTGCTGCGGGTGTTGCAGGCTGTGTTCGAGCAAGGCCGCAGCAGCCGCACAACTCGCGCCAAGGAAAAAGTTAACCTGCACCATTCCTCCTGTCACGGTCAAATTACTTGGAATGTCCTCCCCCCAGACTTGCACCACGAATTTGAGACAGAGTTTGCAGCAGCCGTGGTACACCTGACGGAACGCGAAAGAGTTGCTGAAGATGCCGAAAGCGATTTGCAGGGATTGAAGAAAACGGGATTGATGAAAGAACGCACCGGACAAACTTTCCAGGGTTTGATTACAGGTGTACAATCCTATGGTTTCTTTGTGGAAATTGAGGTGCGGCCGACCGATAGCGAACTGTTGCGAGTGGAAGGATTGGTGCACGTTTCTTCGCTGAAGGATGATTGGTATGAATACCGATCGCGCCAGCAAACTCTAGTCGGCCGCAAAAACCGCAATCAGTACCGTTTGGGCGATCGGGTGGAAGTTCAAGTCAAAAGCGTAGATTATTACCGCCAACAAATTGATTTAGTTGCAGTCGGCGGCGGTAGCCAAGCTTTTGATGATGATGATTAGTCATTAGTCAGTAGTCATTAGTCATTAGTCGGCAGTTTGAATATTGTAGGTTGGGTAGAGCTAGGGCGAAACCCAACTATACTCAGACAATCGGCGCCAGAGCGATCGCATCTAAAATTTGGACAAGTTAACTGCGGACAGTTTTCAAGGAAGATGCGACAGGGATCTGAATTTTAAAAAGGAGGCAAGAAAACACGCCCTTGATTAGGAGTTGACTGCGCTTACTGCAATAGAATTCCAAGCAGTTACGGCCATTTCTTCTGTCAAGTTTTCGTCAGCATCGCAAACATATCCGAGTTGATTTAGCACCCTTTGATGGGAAATTGCAATTCGTCGCGCAACTTCTGCTGTAAGCAGTTGCTTCCAATGACCACAATTTCCTTGCCAGAAGTGATTGTTGGCAGCAGTTGTTCTTAAAGAAGCGATCGAATTAAGGGGAATCACATCTAATATTGGACGCACCGGTTTCATCCCCAGTTGTTCGTTTAATTTAGATAGTTCCTCGGCAGTATCAGCTACCAAATTTTCATAGCGAATTTGCCTAGAGTTTTCTCTATTCCACCATGACGCACTAATAGAAAGAAGCGCAGCCGATCTCTTTCCTACAGCATAATCGATAAACTCCGAACAGAGCGGGAATTTATTAATAATAGAAATCTCGCTGCCAGCTTCACCATCTAACCAGCGGGCAGTTTGCGACTCGTAAGTTGCAAAGTGCAGAATTGAAATCAAGACATCGAGAGGGTGGCGGGCAATAACTATAGGGCGAAATCCATTTTCCGCAAGCAGTGAAACAAAATTATCAGTATCCCGCCAGTGGATTTGTAATATTACTTTTGGTGGCAGAGATTGCCAAGCTATTTCCCTAGGCGTGTGAACGGCTATTTGAGGCAAATCGTACATTGATGCTAGAAGCTTCCGCAGCCAAGTGTTGCCTGAACGGGGAGTGCTAACTATTGCTAGGCGCAGGTTGTCCAAACTGGCAAAGGGCGATATCAATTTAGAATAAGATTTAGGCGGCAAGATGCTGAGATGACTGAGTTTTTGCACAGCTTTATCTAAGTTGGTGTGAAATAGATAAAAGTTTGGATAAAGCTCGATAGCGCGGCGGTAGGCTGCGATAGATTCCTCTAGCTTGCCCTGTTTTTCTAAAGCATTGCCTAAATTGTTGTGCGACCAAGAAAAATTGGGATAAAGCTCAATAGCCTGCTGGTAAGCAGAGACGGATTCAGCTAATTTACCTTGTTTTTGCAGGACATTTCCTAAATAGTGATGCAGCCACGAACATTTTGGATAAAGTTCAATAGCGCCCAAGTAGACGAGAGTGGCTTCATCTAATTTATCTTCTTTAACTAAGGATGACGCTAAATTGTGGTAACATTTGTAATCATCTAGGTTAAATACTAAGGGCTGTTTCATTCTCTTGTAGGGGCGGTGCCTGTGAGTGGGGGCTTTTGGGTGTGAAACGCGCAGTCGACCGTGGGTGGGGGGGTAGGCACGGGGG
>NZ_JADEWV010000262.1 GCF_015207455.1 Microcoleus sp. LEGE 07076 | reverse complement strand
ATTGTAGTCAGAGTCAGACAATCTTATTTCCAGCCGACTTGAAAGTCTGTGATTTGACTGATTTGACTGATTTGGCTGACTTTGAGGCAATTTTTTGAGCTTCATAGCCATGATAATAGTTAAGTTTATCTCATTTTATAAATATATAACTACTTCCAACTTCACCCAAAAGAGGAAAATTGGAGTGTAAAGTGACCCCCGCCATCTGAGGATAACTGGTTGCGATCGCTACTCAATAACTGATGAGCCTACCATTTGTTTTTTAAAGTGTTTGCTCGACACGCTCGGCGTTGTCAACTCCTTCTCCTCTCTAATTTATTAGAGCTGTATAATATTCAGCTTAATTTGTATTACAGTTAGCTACATTTGTCATTAAAGCTTAAGAAAGTCTTAAACCCTACGTTGCGGTTAGGATTCCGCATTCATGAGGGTGCATTATTTTTATTTAAAAGTAATAAATAAGGTTTTGTACGGACAAAACCATTGCTTGCTACTAACAAAGAACAGCCATATCCAGCCTCAATAGCCAAATGCACTCTCGGCACAAAAAAGCAGTAATTTGACAGACAAATGCAGGCTCTTGCTGGACATTTTCTGATAAAAACAGGTATAGTGCACTCCCAGCTAGTGCCTGTATTCTCACTGATTTTGTACAGCAAACACCTGACTTTGTACAGCAAACACCTGACTTTAGCGTTCCACAAATTTTAGCGATTTTTTAGCGATTTTAACAAAAGCTGAATTGATTTAATAGTCAAGTTCCGATATCTAAATTGAATTAAACGTCAAGTTTCAGAAGTGTGAGAAAATTGGCAGGTAGCTAAAAGTTTTGAAGCGATTTTGTAGCATAGCAGCCTTTATGCCAGCACCAGCAATAAAGTTGAGGCATTACTGTCCGGTGTTTGCGCTCCGTTGAGGCTGAAAATGAGTGTTTGGCTGACCTCGGAAAGCGTGGGAGCTGCCGTCTATTGCTAGCACTCAATTACTAAACTACCATCGCCAGCCTTTCAATTCTTTGCAAGAGTAAGCGAGAGCGACCTGAAATTTTAGCAACGGGTGAGAGGAAAGCAGGCGCGATTTCGCACAGATTTGCAAGCTCGGCTCGAAACCATTCTGATAAAAATGCTTTCACTTCTTCGTCAGCTTGCTGCACTTCCTCGAACAAACTAAAACGCCCGTCAAGTAATGCCACGATGTCTTCAATATCAGAACTAAAATAAAAGTTACCCCCACCTCTACCAATGAAAGCTTCTATTTTGGAGGCGAGGAGGTAAGGCGTTGAAAAAATTAGGATTTGCCTACCACTTGGAAGTTGGTAGCGAATAGAGTTAGCAATGCCCGGCCTGTACCAGCGATTGGAAAACCCTAATACAGAGGAGTCGCACGGCATGACATCAATTGAAATTTCCTCATAGTGCCAGCGACACAGCGGTGCGCCTGATTCTGTACTCTCTTGAAGCCCGATAGTTTTCAGCAATTCTGAGAGTTGGTAGTATTCAGCCCTGGATGCAATGGAGACAACGCAATCAACATCATCGGTGGGTCGAATGTCGGGGGCCGCAGCTTCATCAAGGTAAAGCGATATTGTTGCCCCTCCTGTGAAGACGATGGTAGTGGGTACAGTCGAGAGTACCCTGGCAACTATTTCCAGCATGAGTATCTGCGGGTTCATACAGCGACGATCCTTTTTTCAAGTTCGCCGACTGCCAAACGTTGCTCCCGCACCCGACCTACCCTCAGTGCATCAATGAGGCTAAGCAAGGCGTAGAGTTCTGGATCGTTATTAGCAGCTTGGGGGACTGAACGGTACAGAGGCGCGATCGCCTGCCCTCTCACGACACCTTGAGGGTCAGGCCAAACATAAACCTCAGACGGTGAGGCAACCAGCTTGCTTTTCAAGGGCTCAGCAGAATGTGCAGTTGGCAGTCCCCGCGAGAGGGGGCCTGGTTGGGCGTAGAATACATAGCGTAGTCCGTGAACCAGGAATTCCAACACCGCTTGCTTCAAAATTTTCCGCTCGGAGCCATAATACAGACCGGCAGCTTCAGAACGCTCAAGGGCAGCATGAACCTCTGATGCGCTCATGCCCAAGCTTTGAGCGAGAGAACTGTACGTCCAGTTCGTTGAATCCCAACTGTGGACTTTGAGTATTGCAAGGATATCTTGGGGTTTTAGCATAGCGGATGAGCTCGTGCATTGTTTCCTTTATTCTACATTCGCGAATAGCGAATAATTAAGGTGTGGCGACTTTAATTTACTGCGAGGCGCTCGTTGAAGGGCAATCGCCATGTACCGAATACAGCGCTCGCCCCGGTTGCTTGAGGCTGTTGTGGGTAGGAGCGATCGCACTATAAGTTTGAGAAAACTCAGCCGCAACTTTCCTTTACCCGTATCGGTATAAATATATCTCCCAGCATTGCTATTGCTACCACTGCTCCTAACTTTTTTTCCTAGCTTCCTATCTTGCATAAAATTTAGTTTACAAGAGAGCGAGTGAGACTCGCTCCGCTAAGTGTGCGATCGGAAAGTTGTGGCAATTGATGCCTGTGCTGCCACAAAAGCCACCACAAAAGCAGGAGCAATGTTCGTGCAATCAGCACAGTCGAATATCGGGTAAAAATTAAGCCCCTTGACACCTAGGATTCCCTATTCATAAGGGTGTATTATTTTTTGTCTGCACGCATTAATTATGGTTTGCGATCGCAAAACCATTGCTTGCTACTAATCGAGAACAGCCATAACCTGGCTCAACAAGCAGGTGACACGAACAGCACAAAAAAGCAGCAAAGGGACAGAAAAACTCAGGCTATTGCCGGACATTTTCGGATAAAAACAGGTATAATGCAGTCCTGGCTCTTGCCTGGATTCTACCTGTTTTTGTACAGCTATTGCCTGATTTTATACGGCATTTGCCAGACTTTTACCCTCCAAAACAAAAGCGCGATTAAGAGCGTTTTTAACAAAATCCGAATTGATTTAATAGTCAAGTTACCGTCTCTGAATTGAATTAAAAATCAAGTTAAAAAAGAAGTGTAAGGAAATTGGCAGTACCGCAGCCGTTATGCCAGCCTTGACAGTTAACGTATAAATCTGTGATGTACGGGAGAAAAGTTGAGCTAGTAGATAGCTGCTGTACGTTGGGGAAACACACCGCACTCCCGCTGGCAACTAATGTTGAAAAGCAATGCAGTAATGCAGTAGAGTTAGGATACTGCTCAGCAGCAACGCAAACGGGCTACCTTATCCTAATTCAACTTGACTGTAAGCAGGCTATGGGTCTTAATGAAGCTGATACTTGTCGCAAATACGTTCTGCCCAAACTTCAAGAATGGGATAAAGAACCTCATTTCCTAACAGAGCAATATTACATTGATGCGGGTCGAATTTTAATAGCGGGAGGCAAAATTCGCCGTCGCAAGCGCCTATTTGCTGATTATCTGCTCTGTTACACTCGCGATTTTCCTTTAGCTGTTGTTGAAGCAAAGCGAAAATACAAACACGCTCAGGATGGGTTGCAGCAAGCTAAAAAATATGCTGAAGTTTTGGGTTTAAAGTTTGCTTACTCTACGAACGGTCAAAGCATTTATGAATTTGATTACACGACTGGATTAATGACTCAAATGGACTCGTTTCCCAGTCCTAATGAGCTTTGGGCAAGGTTGAGGCAATCTGAGGGATTGAGCGATGAAGTAGCAGGGGAACTGCTGACACCCTTTGATTTGACGGGCGGGAAAATCCCTCGCTATTACCAGCGCATCGCCATTCACCGAGCCATCAAAGCTATCCTCAGCAATCAAAAACGCTTGCTGCTAACCCTCGCCACTGGGACGGGCAAAACTACTGTTGCATTTCAAATCTGTCAAATGTTGTGGAATTTGGGATGGAATGCAACTGGCGAACACCGCAAACCCAGGATTCTATTTTTAGCAGACCGGAACATCTTAGTTGATGACCCGATGCTCAAAGATTTCTCAGCTTTTCCAGAAGATATCATTCACAAAATCCAAGGGGAAGCTGTCAAGAGTCGCGAGATATATTTTGCGATTTATCAAGCAATTGCTAAAGATAAAAATAATCCTGGTTTATATCGAGAATATAGCCCTGGTTTCTTTGATTTGATTGTGGTTGATGAGTGTCATCGAGGAAGTGCGCGGGATGATAGCAACTGGCGAGAAATTCTTGAATATTTCCAACCGGCTTACCAGTTAGGGCTAACTGCTACACCCTTGCGCGATGACAACATTGATACTTACCTATATTTCGGCAATCCGCTTTATACCTACTCCTTAGCCCAAGGCATTGAAGACGGGTTTTTAGCGCCTTATCGGGTGCATCGCGTCACCACCAGCTACGATGCTTTGGGGTGGCGGCCTAACTATGATGACCTTGATCGCTACGGGCGCACCATTCCTGATGAAGAATACCAGACAGGAGATTTTGAGCGGGCTGTGGCTCTCAAAGTCAGAACGCAAGCGATCGCCCGCCACATTACCGACTTCCTCAAAAAAACTGACCGCTTTGGCAAAACGATCGTCTTTTGTTTGGATGAAGAACACGTTTTGGAAATGGTGGCAGCGCTCAACAACCTGAACGCTGATTTGACAAGGCAACACCCCGATTATGTATGCCGCGTGACCGCAGCAGCCGGCGATACAGGGAAATCGCAGCTTTATAAATTCAAAGACGTACTCACCCAGACCCCGGCGATCGCAGTGACTTCCCGGCTGCTGACAACTGGTGTAGACATTCCCACCTGCAAAAACGTTGTCCTGGTGCGGGTCATTCGATCGATGACTGACTTCAAACAAATTGTTGGGCGTGGCACCCGTGTCGATGAAGATAACGGCAAGCTGTTCTTCAACATCCTCGACTATACCCAGAGCACTCGCTTATTTGCCGATCCAGCCTTTGACGGCAAACCGGCTTTGATTGAAACCGAGGCGATGAACGATGAAGGGCAAACAATTGAAGGCAGCCAGCAAGTCATAGAACCAGAACAGCCAGAAGCGGATGAAGTTGAACCTGCCGAAGGTGATGCCCCTCGCGGCTTTACTGGTGTACCTGATGATGACGACACACCACCCCGCAAATATTACTTTGATGGCGGCCAGTGCGAAGTCATCGGCGAAGTGGTCTATGAACTCGACCCCAATGGCAACCGGCTTCGTTCCTTCAAGCTGGTAGACTATACCAAAGAGCAAGTCCGCACCCTCTACCGCTCGGTGCTAGAAATTCAGCAGCGGTGGGTAAATCCAGAAGAGCGATCGCTCCTTATCGACCAGTTAGCAGACAGAGGAATTGACTTTGAGGACTTGAAAGCCGCCACCAATCAACCAGACGCAGACCCCTTTGATTTACTGTGTCACATTGCGTTTAATGCGCCAGTGATGACTTGCAAGCAGCGGGCCGAACGGCTAAAACGGCATAATAAAGACTTTTTCGATCGGTACAGCGCGGATGCTAAGGCAATCCTTGAAATTCTAGTTGACGGTTACGCTCAAGGTGGGCCACAGCAGTTGGTAATGCCAGCATCTCTGAAGGTGAAACCAGTTGAAAAGTATGGCAACGTGCGGGAAATTGCTGCTAAATTTGGCGGGGCGGATAAATTGAAACAGGCAGTCGAGCAGTTACAAACTTTGTTGTATTCGGCTTAATAAAACTGAAGGAGGTTGTAATGTCAGTAGAACAAAAACCGATTTGCGTAGTAATTGACACAAGTATATGGAGACAAGACTCTAATCTTTTGCTGAGAACTCCTATGGGTTCGGCATTACGTTACATCCTCAAACAAAGTAGTGGAAAAATAGGTCTGCCAGAAATTATAGAAGAGGAACTGACGAGAAATACAGTCGAACAAGGACTTGAGGCGGTTGAAAAAATTAACAAAGGCTTTAAAGTTATTGAAGTGATTATGGGTTGTAGGTGTTTTTATGAAGTCCCGGACGAAGCTCAATTGCAAGCTACTGTTACAGAAAGATTAACTGACTTAAATGACTTAATTATTAGGATTCCTTTTACATTTGAACACGCCAAATCAGCACTGAGGAGAATCAATGAAAAATCTCAGCCTAATGGAGAAAGTAATCAGCAATTTAAAGATTCTGCTATTTGGGAAGCAATATTAACACTTTCAAACTCATATAATTATATATTTTATTAGTGGTGATAAAGCCTTCTTTAAAGGCAAAGAATGTAAAACTAATGAACTAGCTGACAACTTGTTAAATGATTGTATAAAAATTGGTGGAATGGTATCTATTTATAATAATATGGCATCGTGTCTTAAAGTTCTTCAAAAGAATGTTCCACCCCTTAACTACTCTGATATTATTCTAAAAATTGATAGCGTTATTAATCTACGATTAAAACCAGAATTAGTTAGCGAAATTGGATTTGAAATAGCTGGGCTTGCAATGAAAGTATCATCTGTTTCAGCTTTTTTCACAGAAATGAAGGGAAAATTAGCATTAAGCTTTGAGCTTTACTACCATTGCAATGATGTACAACATAATGGGGTTAATGAAAGGAAAGATGCTATTTTGAGAACTAAAGGAGATTGCTTATATGAATTGGATAATCAAATGATTTCTGATATAAAAATGGATTTTGAAAGAATCTACTGGGTAGAGCCAAGCGGAGAAGCAGGTAGACGAGGCATTGTATATGCTTCTGGTACTATGGGAGGTATTGAGCAAGTTAACTATACCTTTAGAGAACCCGTTGATTTTATCCGTTTTCCAAACTTGGACTGGAAGGAGCGAGTCAAGAAAGTACGCAAAGATCAGCAAGACTTTTTTAAGGATTATAGTAAAGAAGCAAGAGCAGTTTTAGAAACCTTGTTAGATAAATATGCAGAAGAAGGAGTTGCAGCGTTGGAAATTCCTAGTTC
>NZ_JADEWV010000261.1 GCF_015207455.1 Microcoleus sp. LEGE 07076 | reverse complement strand
GACCCGTGTATCTCGTTTTTCGGCTCTTTTTCCCTCTGCCTCATCATAGTTTTTTTCCACGCTCGTGGGATGTTTGGTTTCACCCTTTTTTAATTCGCCAACAGTCTCTTGAAACCGCGTCTACACAAACAAAACCCGCCTTCGCGGGTTAAAGATTGGACAGCAATGAGCAAATTTCAGTTATTTGATGCAGTTAATTTAACCGAAGAAATCGCTCTCGCAGATGGCGGAGTTGCACCCCCAGAAACAGCGGGGGCGATTGTTGAGGTATTCAAGAACGGTGAAGCTTATTTAGTCGAATTATTTGGCGGATGGGTGAAAGCGGAAGTTGGCGGAGATTTTGTTCCTGCAACTCAGGATGAGCCAGAATCATTTATGGAAACGATAGGTGTTGAAACAGTTTATCCGCATCAGTTGCAATTATAAGACTTACGCATGAGGTTCAGAAACCGGGTTTTTTACGAAAATACTTCGTTGCGGTGCGAAGATTCGCTAAAAACCCGGTTTCTTTGGGCTGAAGTCTGCGACTTTGCCGAGTTTTTGCAGGAAAAACAGCAAAAAGTGCATGAAGCGAAGCTATCCCGTAGGGAATCGTATTAAGCATCTGCGCGATAAACGTTTAGGTAATGAAGGGATAATTCAAAAGCCAAACATCGCTTTTAGTCCATTGGCGATCGGCTGATACTCTTCTGCGGTTAAACTGCCAAGATAGCGCAATACTCGCCGGATATCTACAGCGCGTACTTGATCCAGCAATACTATCGAGTCGGCCGTTAGATTTCCCACTCCTGCCTGAAGACTTGGGTATAAAATTGGATTTTGTGCAGTCCAATCTCCTGATTGTCTGGTAATCGGCACAACAATCACAAGCTCAAAACGGATCGTACCTGTGTTGCTTGGTCTCCCCACTACTACAGCAGGGCGTATTCCTTGCTGTTCGTGCAGTGCAGGCGTTTGAGGAGGGAAATCAACCAGTAAAATATCGCGGATGGTGAATCTATTAGCCACGCTTATTGCTATACCCTTTCGTCTTCAAGAATAACAGCACCTACTCCCGGTATATAGCGCACGGGTTGACCAAGTTTCATCGGGTCTACATCTCCCCAATCATAGGGGGGAATTTCATTATCGACGAGGTAAAGTTGACGCCAAGGGGATTTTGCCAATGCTTCCTCGGAAATGTCAGGAAAAAATATTAGCACTTCTGAAATGCCAATTGGAAAACCATTGAGTTTGCTCAAGCCATCTATAATGGCGGCTAAGACGGATAAGTCTAAATGATTGAGCTTTTCGGCTTTTTCGATCAGTTGGTATACGGTTTCAGGATTGAGTGTTTCGCCCACAGCTTCGACTAAGTTTTCGGGGGTGAAACCTCGACATTTCAAGTATTCGGCTAGTTGTAAGCGAATTGTACTCATGGGTTTAGTTGAGAAAGATTTTAGGGTGAAGTGCGATCGCCCTTTACCATTGTCCTATTTTTTCGATGGAAAGGGCGATCGTACTTTCTATGAGATTCCTAGTCTATCCGTAACATATTCGCGATCGTGACATGGCGCAGTTTGATGAACCATCGTTTTCGCAGTAATTTGGATGACAATCAAGTTGGTCATTCAAGTCATTTATTACCTGTCGCTGTTCTTCGATAGTTTCATCCTTTGCTTCGTTTTCCTCAAGCAGACTGCGGTGCGACTCCGCCAAAGCGCGGTACGACTTCGCCAAAGCCCGGTGCGACTCCGCCAAAGCGTGGTACAACTTCGCCAAAGCAGAGAGAGCGATCTGAGCCCGCCGAAGGTTGGGAAACAATTGTCCGTCTTGTGGGTTACAGTTGTGGAACATATATTTCAAAGTAGTTGGGTTTACTTGTGTTGGTTTGACCTCTTAACTTCAAACCAACTGAGCTACCTAGCGAAAGCGAGGGCACTGTCTGAATTTCTACTTCAGGCGGGCCTTTTCCGTTTTTACTGACTGGGTATCCTCATCAATAATTATAGATCAGTGTTTAGAGTTTAGACTTGTAGCTAGCATGACTTGACATTTTTTTGACTGTGCGCTATCCTGTTAACAGGAAAAGCAAACTGGTTGCCATACTCTGGGCAAACATGAATCCCTATTAGGGACTGAAATATGCTTGCTACAAGTCAAGTTTGCTATTCCAAACCCTCCTATTTAAACTCTCTGTTTTTTGGGAGGGTAAATCCCTATCAGGGATTGAAACTTAATTGAATGTTTACTGTCAAAGTCCTGTTGACTATGATTGGGGCTTTGCGAAGAGCTGGTAGGGTGCGTCGCCATCTACAATCTTCAATTCCGATCGACAATCGATGAGCGACGCACCTTACTGGCATAGCGAAAGTCAACAAATTCAACACTCATGATTGTTACAAGACTTTGGATAATTGCTATAACAATACGCCGATCGCCCAAAACACCATCCAAACCAACTACTTACTCAACACCACAGCATCGGTATTGCCAGAAAAAGCCGGACTAATAAACTCATCCTTCTCCTCGGCTGTGATGTAACCCTTATCTACCGCTAGCTGCATCACTTCAGCCAGAAAACCTCTGAGTGCATCTAATACGCGAGTGCGATCGAATTCAAAATGCTTTTCCCAGCAGGAAGTTCCAAACTTGCTCAAAGTACAGCTAAGGCGATCGTCTGTGGGTACTAACTTGATAGTTAACGTACAACTTTCAGCAAAATCTATTTCTATTGGCCTACCTTGTGACAGTTTCCTAATTTGTTCAGGCAGATTATCGTCCAAAATCATACAGATATCAGGATCTAAAAATACCTGTATTCTCTCATCACCTATTTCTATTGATACTGTACGATCGCATTCAAAACAAAAACGCCGGATCGCCATTTCAAAATGAGTAAGTTCTCCCAATGGATCTTCTGGAGGATCTGCGTAATTTTCTAAGAAACGCTGGGCTAATTTAAAATTAAATTTTTGACTGGTATTCATCGCTGTTTCTCCTAAACAATATAAACAATTAATAAGTTGGGTTTCGTTTCCTGACCTCAACCCAACCTACTAATATCTAATCAGGGTTCAAATTTCCCCTCTATCTCTTAGTCCGCGCAGGCGGACTTTGTGTGTGTAGAAGCGGTTTCAACCGCCGATTGAACAACGAACAAACTTACGGTGTCGGATTCGGATACTTAGCGTGCACCGCATCAATTTCCGCTACAATCTCCTTATCCAAATTCACCTCCAAACTGCCGAGATTTTCCTGCAACTGTTCGAGACTTGTTGCACCGATAATAGTGCTCGTGACAAACCAGCGCGATCGCACATAAGCCAAAGCCATCTTAGCCGGAGTCAAATTGTATTTTCCAGCAATCTCAATATAGGCTTTCACCGCATCATTCAGATTAGTTTTATCGTAACGCTGACCGAATCCTGCGAATAAAGCCAGCCGCGAATTTTCGGGAATTCCGTTCAAGTATTTACCCGTTAAAATTCCAAAACCCAAAGGACTGTAAGCCATCAATCCCACATTTTTAAAGCGGCAAGTTTCTGCCAAATTCATGTGAAAAGTCCGATTGCTCAAACTAAAAGCATTTTGAATCGAAACAACTTTCGGCAAACCGTGTTTTTCGGCCAATTCGCAAAACTCGCAAACTCCCCAAGGCGTTTCATTGCTCAAACCCAAATAGCGGATTTTGCCAGCTTTAATCAAGTCAGCAAACACCTCCAACTGTTCCAAAATCGGTACAGTTTCGTGTTCTTGAGTAATATCGTAATCTGGCGCGCCAAATAGTGGCACGTAGCGATCGGGCCAGTGGATCTGATAGAGGTCGATGTAATCAGTTTGCAGGCGTTTGAGGCTGTCGTTCAGGGCTTTTTCCACATTTGGGCGATCGAGCTGATTTTTCCCTTCCCGAATCCACTTTAACCGAGTGCTTCTGCCCGCCACTTTCGTCGCTATAATGACTTTATCCCGCTGCTGTTTCGCCAACCACTCGCCGATATATTCCTCAGTTTTTCCCTGAGTTTCCGGTTTTCCCGGCACCGGATACATTTCGGCCGTATCGATAAAGTTGATTCCTTTAGAAATTGCCAAATCGAGCTGCTGGGCCGCCTCTTCCACAGTATTTTGCTGGCCGTAAGTCATAGTACCCAAACAAAATTCAGATACTGATAAGTTGCTGTCACCGAGTTGTTTGTATTCCATGATTTCGATTGCTGAAAAAATATCTAATTCTATCTTACCGAAAAAGGTTGATTTAATTGACAGATCCAGAAAACTGCGATCGGCTTTCTCCTCTCTTCCTCTTTTCCTCTGCGCTCTCTGCGCCCTCTGCGGTTAAAAATTCCCAAAAGATATCCGCACTCAAATGTTAATATAAATAATTAGTATTCCTCTGATGTATGAGTAGTCGCCCGCCCAAAGTTCCATTTGTCAACCTCTCCCTGCAACACCAACCAATTCAATCCCAAATAACAGAAACAATTGGCAAAATTATTGAGCGAGGAGACTTTATTTTAGGTCAAGCACTGGCAGAATTTGAAACAGCATTCGCAGCAGCTTCTGGAGTACAATACGGCGTAGGAGTGGCTTGCGGAACAGATGCGATCGCCCTGGGACTCCAAGCTTGCGGCATTAATCCGGGCGACGAAATTATCATACCCGCCAACACCTTTATCGCTACCGCAATCGCCGTCATTCAAGCCAAAGCAATACCTATTCTGGTAGATTGTGACCCGGAAACAGCCCTAATTGACCTCACAGCAGCCGAAACAGCAATTACCTCGAAAACTAAAGCAATTATCCCCGTACATCTCTACGGTCAAATGGTATCGCCCCGACTGCTTTTAGATTTTGCTAACCGCCACGATTTAATCATATTTGAAGATGCCGCCCAAGCGCACTTAGCCGAAAGAGAAGGATACCGCGCGGGTTCTGTTGGGAAAGCAGCAGCATTCAGCTTTTATCCCAGCAAAAACCTCGGTTCTTTTGGCGACGGCGGGATGTTAATTACTAACGATGCAGAACTCGCAGAAACCATGCGTACTCTCCGCAATTACGGAGCTCCTAGCAAATATTTACATACAGAAATTGGTACAAACAGCCGTCTCGACAATTTGCAAGCTGCCATACTCAACATTAAATTGCCATACTTAGAAAAATGGAATCGCGATCGCCACAGGGCCGCCCAACACTACAATAATTTATTAGAGCCGCTGAAACACAAAGGCATTGTACCGATCGCCAATCACAGCGGCAGCGGTCACATTTATCACCTCTATGTTATCCAAATTACTGACAAAAGCTCGTTAGCGAAGCCCGCCCCTACGGGGGCTGCGCCAACGAAGAGGATCGACCGCAACACCATCCAGCAAAAACTCGCCCGAGACGGCATTCAAACAGGCATCCACTATCCCGTACCCTGCCACCTGCAACCCGCCTACCAAAACTTAGGCAACCCGGGCGACTTTCCCCGCGCCGAAACCCTCTGCCAACAGATTTTATCATTGCCAATGTATCCCGGATTGAGCAATACTCAGATCGAGCAAGTTGTACGGGCGATAGAACGAGCAGAGAAATGCTAATTGTCGATCGAAGTTATGCTAAAAGTGTTTCAAGCAGTAAGCTGTTCATCATTTAAACTGTATGCAAAAAACAATAAAACAATGAGTGGGGTGGGTGTCCCGGCCACCCTGAACATACAATGTTTATTTGTCCGAAAGCTTACAGCGAATTTCTCAAAGCGATTGAATTGGGAATTAACAAATCTTTCACTCACACTTCCCAACCGCTTTCGCATTGCGAATCCACTGCAGCAATCTCAAAACTTCTCAAATTATGCACATCCAGCGCAGAATCCAGATTATTTTCAAGCGATACCTCCTGGCAGAAGGTATCACCCTGCTCCTAGTGCTGCTGTACGCTCCCCTGCTAGTACACTGGTACGACGGCTGGTTAAACAAAAACATCAGCATCGAACACGAATATTTCAGCCACGGACTAATTGGTTTGCCCTACGCAGCTTACATTGCTTGGACGAACCGAAAATGCTGGCTGCGATTGCCCAACTCACCCCATCATTTCGGAAGCTTTTTGCTGGTACTAGCGACACTTTTTTATCTGAGTCGCTTAAGCGATTTGGTAAATTTATCTTTACCAGTAATGCTGGCAGGCATCTGCTTGTCATTAAAAGGAATCCCCGGCTTAAAATTGCAGGCAATGCCACTTTTATTCATCTTTTTGGCATCACCAAATCACATTCCTTACCTCATAGAACCCTACGCCTTGCCGCTACAGCACTTCATTGCTGAGATGTCAGGCTTAATATTAACTAAAGTCGGTCTCAACGTGAGAGTCGAAGAAATTTATCTCTACGTAAACGATCGCATTGTAGAAGTTGCTCCCCACTGTGCAGGATTAAAAATGCTGTTTACCAGTCTTTACGTCAGCTTAATTCTGCTGGATTGGACAGGAGTTTGGAGTTCCCACAAAAAAACCCTTTTGTTTTTAGCGATCACATCGATTATTAGCATCACTTCCAACATTCTCCGCAACACTTTGCTAACTTACTTGCACGGAACCGAGAGAGAGACGCTTTTTAATTGGCTGCACGCTGGATGGGGCGGAGACTTGTATTCTACCTGTATACTAGGCTTATTGGTACTTCTCCTCAACGGCATGGAAAAGTATTCCCCAAAGCAGTATAGCAATTGATGAAAAAAATAATTTCAGCACAGAAACTACTGCGGCAGTACCAATCTAAAATTGTGGTACTGGCGTTTTTGTTGGTACTGGTTGGGGCAGTAGCAATTCCCGGCTACCTGACAGGAAAGTGGCCTTGGACAAACCCGCCAACCGTTGCCAACCTCAAGCAATTGAAAAGTTTGCGCCAAAACGGGATGAAACTTCCCGGCTGGGAGGCTACCCGCGTGCAGAATAACG
>NZ_JADEWV010000260.1 GCF_015207455.1 Microcoleus sp. LEGE 07076 | reverse complement strand
GCACGTACTGGTCAAATACGTGCTTTTCGACAATTCCTTGCTTAATTTTGACAAACCAAGGCATTTTTGATTTTTGATTTTTGATTTTTGATTTTTGATTTTTGATTGGGAACAGCCTAACTTATTTGTAGGGTGCGCCGATCGCTCGAAAAATCCCTGACAAAAGATCGACTGTTTCGAGCGATGGAGGCACCTTAGACAATAAAAGATTAAACAAACCCAATACTTCTGTTGTAGCAGCAAAACTTTCTTAAAATTGTATTATCCTATGAACCAGTCAAAACAGCGATTTTTTATTGGTCTAGTGCCGCCACCGAACATTCAACAGCAGATGACTGAGATTAAAGAATATTTTGCGGAACACTACAACAGCAGCGGTGCTTTGAAGTCGCCGCCGCACATCACGCTGCAACCTACTTTTGAGTGGGCGGCAGCGGATGTGGCGAAATTGGAAGAAAGTTTAAAGTCATTTGCTGCAAACCGACTGGCAATTCCGATTACTATGTCGGGTTTTGCTGCTTTTGCGCCCCGCGTCATTTACGCTGATGTTGTCAAATCGCCAGCATTGCTGGAACTGCAAAAAGATGTGATGAGTTATGTAGGGGAAAATTTGGGAATAGTCAATTCTGTTTCTCAGACTCGCCCATTTGTACCGCACATGACAGTAGCATTTCGCGATTTAACTCAGGAGAATTTTCAAACAGCTTGGTTGGAATTCTCCGGGCGCGAGCTGTTATTTGAATTTACCGCTGCCGCGTTAACCTTGCTGCTTCACGACGGTAGCCGCTGGAACATCAGCAAACAGTTCCCCCTGAGAGCAGAACCTCCAACAATCCTCAATCAATCCTAAATTCTCTCTTTTCTATGCTTTTTCTTCGCGTTTTTCGCGTCTTAGCGGTTAGTTGTTCCGAAAAAGATGTGATAAGTTCTCGGCATCTGAATGCAATTTAGATGTGTCGTAAAACCTGTTGAAAGTTCAAGGTAAAACAGGTTGCCTACCGCTCTTGTTGGGAGTTGCAAGTGCCGCAGTGCCGTAAACCGAAATTCCCGACTCTTTCAAGGTTTCAATTGCCGATTTAACTGTAATACCGCTAGTGTAAATATCATCAACTAACAGCACTCGATCGCGCGGGCGGCGGCGGCGAAAATCTTTCCCCAAAATCAAAGCATCTTTCATTTCGGCTTTTCGCTGCTGTGCTGTCAGAGCGAATAAAGGCTGAGTATTTTTGAGCCGCTCCAAACCGTGGCGCTGCAAAGGCAAACCAGTCAACTCGCAAAAACTTTCAGCTAAAAGTTCCGCTTGGTTAAAACCGCGCTGCTTGACTTTTTCTTTGTGCATGGGAATGGGTACAACTGTTAAATTGTCAATAGCTAGTTCGGGAAAACTCAGCCAAGCTTGGGCCAGCCAGGAGCCGAGAGGTTGGGCTAATTGCGGGTTGCCGTCATATTTCAAAGCTGCGATCGCCCGTTTCAGAGTCCCGCCGTACTCGCCCCACACAAAAACCCGCTCCCGATCGTCCCAAAATCGACTCGGATCGGCTAACTGACATTGCTGAAGTTGCTTGTGACAGTACGCACAAAACTCTCCAGCAGCCGATCGCTGACAAAGAGGACAGTTAGACTTAAGAAATAGATTGAGAAAAGATTTGACCGATCCCGTCCATTTTCGCTTGTTCATCCTAAAATTGTGGTAATTGATTAATCGTAAAAACTATCAAAATTAAATCAGTTTCTAAGGATAGGGTCTCGGCGTGACAAACCTCTACCGGCTAGACAAAATTCAACCTTCAGACCGAGATGCAGTGGGAGAAAAAGCATTTTACTTGAGCTGTTTGCTCGCCCAAAATCATCCAATTCTACCCGGTTTTGTCGTGCCGGCTCAAACATTTTGGCAGTTTTTAGAGTCGATCGACTGGCTGGAACCGCTGTTTGCTGACTGGCCCCACTCTTCCCTGCACTTGAATGTCGATGAACCCAGACAACTGCAATCGATCGCCCGTAGCATCCGCCGCCAAATTCTCGCCGTCAAACTGCCAGATTCGTTGCTCAGGAGCCTAGAGTCTGCTGTTGGTGAGTTCAGCTCAAACTCCAAAACCTTAATTTTTCGCCCTTCCCTGACTTCTTGGCACCCGAAAACAGCCGGAATCTTGGGATCTCACGCAGTACCAGCACAAGCAGAAGCAATTGGCACCGGACTCAAGCGAGCTTGGGCAGAACTTTTCAGAGCCCGAAGTCTATTTTACTTGCAGCGGTGCGGTCTGCGGATACAGCAAATCAATCCTGCTGTTTTGGTGCAGCCCATTGAGGAAGCGATCGCCGCGGGCGAGGTGAAAACTATGGCCGATGCAGCATGGGAAATCAAAGCAACCTGCGGTTTGGGAATGTCCCTCGCTACAGGAGCAAGCATTCCCGATTACTATCAAGTGCAGCCGGAAACAGGCGCGGTTAAATTCCAGCGGCTCGGTTACAAAACATTAGCGTACAATCTCAAAGCGGGCGACGCAAAACTGAAAGAAAAACTGCAAATCGGCAAGTTTGCTGCTTGGCAAATTCCCAATTCTGCATTTCAAGATTTTGATTTTCCTGACAGTTGCCTGGAAGTTTTGGCGCTAGCAGAGACAGCACAAAATGAATATGTTTTAGAGGAATCACAACTGCAAAAACTTATTGAACTGAGCCAAAAAGTTGTGGCAGAATTTGACTCTGATTTAATTTTGAATTGGACGCTGAACCTGACAGAAAAAAGTGGCGAACCGCAGTTTTATTTCACTCGAATTCGTGGGGTTAAAAGGGAAAAACTGGCGCAGACACGGGTCAAGAAGATCGCCCCGGCAAGAACTCCTGCGATACTCAGAGGTTTGGCCGCCGCCTCGGGAAAAGCCGAATCAATTGCCCAAGTCATCACTAATTCCCATCCAGAAAATGCCCAATTCTTAGCCGGAGGTATTTTGGTAGCCCGGACAATCGAGCCGCACTGGCTGCCTTGGCTGAAAGTTGCTGTTGGGGTAGTTGCCGAAGAAGGAGGCATGACAGGTCACGGCGCGATTTTAGCTAGAGAGTTGGGGATTCCCGCCGTTGTGGGAGTTGCAGGGGCTACTCGGGCGATCGCCTCGGGGGATTCGGTGTTGGTAGACGGCGATAGCGGAGAAGTTTTTGCCACCGCCCAACATCCGGCTGGCACAGCAGACAGCCTCCTGCTTGGGGAAACGGTCAACAATCCAGATGTATACAGCACAGCCGCCAAAATGTCAATAGCCAACCACCAATTGTCTGCATCAGAGCGATCGTCCAATCTCGGCCCTAAATCTCGACCCGCACAATCTCCCGAATCAGTTTGGGGCGCGCCAACGGCGACTCAACTGCTAGTTAATGTCAGCCAAACAAGTTCGATCGAGCGCCTGAAAAATTTGCCAATAGACGGCATCGGATTGCTGCGATCGGAATTGATGGCATTGGAAGCTTTGGACTGTCAAAACCCCAAAGTTTTGCTGCAAAACGCCCGCAAATCGGAATTTGTCTCGCGCATGGCGCATTGCCTGAGTTTATTTGCTGCTGCGGTGACGCCGCGGCCGATATTTTATCGCTCTCTCGATTTGCGCGAATCCGGCGCCTCCGACAGTTTTAGTTATACCTTTGAACCCGAGTTGTTTGATTGGGAACTGTGCGTACTTCAAAAAATCTGCGAGGAGGGCCATACAAATGTCAATTTAATTTTGCCTTTCGTGCGCTCTGTTGACGAGTTTGTCTACTGCCGCGGGCGCTTAGAAAAAATTTGGAAAAAGCGACCTGCCCAGTTTCAAATGTGGATCATGGCGGAAGTTCCTTCGGTATTATTTTTATTGCCAGATTATGTAAAAGCAGGAGTTCAAGGAATTTCCATCGGTACTAACGATTTAACTCAATTTCTGTTAGGCATTCACCGCAACTCCGAACAGGTAGCAGGTGGTTTCAGCGGGGGCGATCGAGCAGTAATGAGGGCGATCGAACAATTAATCCTTCAGGCGAGGGCAGCAGGCATTCCTTGCTCGATCTGCGGCGACGCGACCGCACTGTATCCCGATATAGTTGAATCCTTGGTGCGGTGGGGGATTTCGTCTATTTCCGTCAATGTCGATGCTGCCGAACAAACTTACAGGGCGATCGCCCGGGCCGAAAAGCGCTTGCTGCTAGAAGCCGCTCGATCGACAATCAACAATTGATCTCAATTCCGGTTGCACTCCTGGGGAATTGTTGACTGTTGACTGCTGGCTGTTGACTGCTGGCTGTTGACTGTTGACTGTGAATCTAAAATCCTCAAGCCCCGAATTTATCCGTGGGGTAAATCTCAAATCTCAAATCTCAAATCGAATGACAGACATATTGCCCTCAACCGCAAATTTTGCCTGGGCTGCCGGGTTTGGGAACCTAAGTCCTAAATAGGGCTTGCTGAAAAAGTCTTTTCGTTAAGGGTAGGAGTCAGGAGTCAGGAGTCAGGAGTCAGAAGTCGGAATTAGAGGAGGTAAGAATAGTCAGTAATCAAAGTTGAAAGTGATTGACTTTTGATGGTTGAAAAGCTTATTCCTTGCACCTCCTACACTTGTGATCTCTCTCAATCCATTGAGTTATCTAGGTTTTTGGTTAAATCAGCAAGTCCTAAATCAAAAAATTAGATTTTAAAGCTAAGATAGAAATATCATCAACACTTGACCCGGAGGTAAAAATAGTGAAATCAAAAATTATTGCAACCGCAGCAATATTTGTCGCCCTCGGCTGTCTGCATCCCCATCCAGCATTATCTCAACCGGCAACTAACGGCGGCCCCCAACCCGGATTTTGGCAGCCTCAAGCCCAGGTAGACACTACTCGGAACATTACCCTGAGACTCTTAAATGAAACCGGATTAAACCTAGAATACGGTGAATCAGGTGTTGGCTTGTCATCCTTACCCGTCGGAGCCAGCAAAAACATCATTGTTCGCGTCAGCAACCGCACGGCCGACATTGCCAATATTCCGATTAATGTCAAAGGAGGAACCACAACTTTGAAATACGACTATAGCGTAGATTCTCAGAAAAATCTGGTGACGGTTCGGATCGCTAGATCGGATGGTCGCACTAGGCAAGACCGGTCAGTTTATATTGATGAAAAAGGCAGAATTTACTCTTTCTAAGACTGACAATTATTAACCCGGTTTCTCCTGATAAATCTTGGTTTTAGCGGCGAAGTATCCGGTAAGAAATCGGGTTTGTGGACTCGATCGCCTACACTATGTCTCAAAAACTGTCTCAAAAAGTATGAATCAAGTAAAGCCGATCGACAGTCGATGTTTTTGTGCAGCGGATTTGACATTGCATCCCCAAAATCAACAGCAGCTAGCAATTCGGCACTGGTGGGGCATAGCATCAGGTTAATTCCGAGAGGATGTCAACCGCTGCATCGCGAACTAATATCCGCTGTTCCTGTTAAAACCGCTGCCTCGATTTCCCTCTTCTTTTGGTTTGGCTTTGTTTACTCGCAACGGACGCCCCATCCACTCTGCACCGTCTAATTCGCCGATGGCAGCGTCTTCTTGGGCATCTTCCATCATCTCAACAAATGCAAAACCGCGCATCCGACCGGTTTCCCTGTCGGTAGGCAAGACAACTCGCTTGACAGTGCCGTATTCTGCAAATACTGCTTTCAGGTCTTCTTCGGTGGCGCGGTAAGAGAGATTTCCAATATAGATAGTCATGTCGATCGAACTGAGCTTGTTGCTATATATAATAACCTGTTAATTTTACTGTCAAGTGCTATCTAGCTAACAATGTCGGCGATCGCATCTGAATCAAAGGGTTTGCCACACCGACAAACCCTTTGTAATAGATCGAATAGTTACTGCTGTTTCTTAATCGATCGAGATCGACTGAGGCCCTGTGCTTTTAGTGTTGGTGACTTCGGCTGAGGGAGGAGTGTAGGAAGTCGAACCGGCTTGTTCGTCAATCCAGCTTCTGACGGGATCTTCGTGAAGGTTGAGTCGAAGCAAACCTGAAAAAAATCCGCCCGCAAAGGCGATGGGCTGTTGGATCAATTCTTTTACCACTGGGATGAGTTCGTCGAGGAACATTCAAGAGTCTCCTTGTGCTGCTGGGGTTCTACCTTTACTTTACCGTTTGTACTGCGATGCTGGCAGGGAGCTAAGCTGTTGCTCGTATAGATTGTGTGTGGCGATTGAGGGGGAGAAGGGGAGAAGGGAGAGGGGGAGAGGATTTGACGATTTTTGATTGTGATCAAAATATACAATTTTTATTTGCACAACAGCTTACCAAAAACCCAGTTCCCGGTGCTGGTACAAGACGGGCGATCGAGCAATTTTTCGCCGAATGATTTAGAATGCTAATCAATTTGCTCTAAAAATTTTATGTGCCGTTTGCTTGCCTACCTAGGCAGTCCGATTTTACTCGATTCTATTCTGTACAAGCCGGAACATTCCCTAGTTGTGCAGAGTTACGAGCCCCGCGAAATGACTTCAGGGGTGGTTAATGCTGACGGTTTTGGCATCGGCTGGTATCACCCGCACCTAGAGACTGAACCGTTTACCTATAAAAACATACACCCAATTTGGAGCGACATCAATCTGCCGAGTATCAGTCGATACGTTGAATCCGGCTGCGCGATCGGATACGTTCGCAGTGCAACTTCAGGACAATCCCTAGATTTGAGCAACTGTCAGCCGTTTGGGTACGATCGGCTGCTGTTCGTACACAACGGCTTCGTGAAAAATTTTCGCCAAACTCTGTACAGGCCAATTCGCGATCGCCTGTGCGATACCCTTTATCAATCAATTAACGGTACTACAGATTCAGAGCACATCTTCGGCTTATTTGTCAACGAATTGACCGACAAAAATCTCACCGTACAAGCTGCTTTGCAAAACACGCTGAAAACTTTGACCCAGCTAGCAAACCTTCAGCAAGTAGAATTTTCAGCTAACATCATTATCAGCGACGGACACCAGCTCGTTGCCTCTCGCTTTGCTTCCCAAAAAACCCCTCCCTCCCTTTACTG
>NZ_JADEWV010000259.1 GCF_015207455.1 Microcoleus sp. LEGE 07076 | reverse complement strand
AACAGAAACCAAATTTGCCCCCGAAGTACCCGGTTGAGCGAATGCCAGCAAATCCTCAAAATCTGTCTCCCGAACCAGAGCCTCCGGCACCAGCGACAGTAGTTTTTCGCTCGGCGCGATCGACTCAGACAATCCCGAAAGCACCAATTCCTGCGCTTGTTTAATATCCTTAATCACCGTTGGAGCCAAAACCCGGTAAGTATTTTCCGGATTGGCTATCGCCTCAGACACCACCCCAATCAACTCTATCCAGGCGGGCAGTTCAAATTCCTCCCCCGCCATTCTCAAGTTCCGACAAATGTTTTTGAGCTGCCGCCTGCTTTCTTGCCCCTCTGGCTGTTTGAACTCTTGCAGCATTTCCCGCATCCTCGCCGGCACATCCGAGTCAAACACCAAATGCAGCGCACTGTCCTCAGTTTCTCTCGAATCAAATCCGTAAACCGCCCCCGAACCCGCAAAACTCTTCTGGGAGCCGGGCGCCCCGACTCCCATCCCAGCCATAACTGCTTGAGATAACGGCAGCGGACTGCTCTCATCTGCATCCCGTCCCGAGTGTCCGACAAGTCCCCCCAAATGCCCGTTGAGTTCTTCAAACACCGGTTCCAACTCTCGAACCATCTGTTCGCCGATTTCTTCCGTCAGCCCAAAAGGCCCCGACAGTTGTTCCAACAATCCTTGCAGCGTGTCAAAAATTCGCAGGAACAGAGATTCTAGCTGTTGGTCTACCTTGACGCTGCACTCTTTTAAAACCTTAAAACTATCCTCTAGTCGGTGAGCTGTTTGCTGAATGCTCGTCAGCCCCAACATTGCGGCTCCTCCCTTAACAGAGTGGGCTGCCCTAAATACTTCGTTGACCAGTTCTGGGTCTTCGATCGTCGCCTGCAAATTCAGCAAACCTTGTTCGATCGTATTGAGGTGGTCTTTTGCCTCCTCAATAAAATAGCCCATTATCCTCTGTTGTTGCTCCGGCAGCATAGTTTTATTCCTGATTTTAAGTGTTATTGTATTGGGTCTATGTTAGTAGTTCTAGCGAAGCTCTTTGTAGATATCGCCCATTGCCAAGAGAATAATCTGACTGCCATATCTGGCAAATGTCCTAGCTATTGCTTTCGATCTGCCCTTATCTAAAAGATAGCGAATCTCTTGCACCTGTTCGGGTTTTAGTTTGCGGTTAGGACCTGTCTGGCCCGGAACAAAAGCAAAACGGTTTTTTTCGCTTCGCATCGCGGCAGTTATCGGCGGGGGTTCCTTCCCACAAATCATCAGTATTGACACAACCGCGATCGGCGCAACTGTGACAAGCAAAATAACCCGGTTTTATCAATCTTCCCAGTTTATCTTCAATTACAAGTCTGTGGGGATAAAAACTTTTTGTTTTGCCATTAACTTTAGTACCTTTAACCGAGTAACCATCACTTCTTTTAGCCAAGGTACATATTATGCAGCCCTTCGGCTGTATTTCACCACGAATGCTGGGAATTACTTCTCGACCTCGCAGTTTTTCTTGAGGTTTAGGTACAGAGGTACTTCCTACATTTTTAGCTCCTTCTTTTCTCAACCTATCTTGAGAATTTTTTAGCCGAAAACCTTCCCATAAATGGTTGAAATTAATGCACTTGCCTACATCGCAAGTAGGGCGAACAAAGTATTCGGGTTTAATCGAACGACCTAAGCTATTTCCTAATACTAAACGGTGAATAGTAATCGTTTTCCATTCACCGTTAACCCGAAGTCTTTTGTTGGTATAGACCCTGCTCTTTTTGGCTAGGCTAGAAATCATACACCTCTCTGGCTTAATTTCACCAAATATCCCAGGAATTACCTCTACTATGTTATCGTTCATTTGTGCAACTCCTAGTTTATTTAGGTGCTGGATTGGCATCCCCGCAGTGGATCGAAGACTGCGAGGTTTATTTTTGTTTGCCATCATTGTCACAATAATGTGCTTGTTAATCAGGAAGTAAAAAAAGCATTAGACAATCAATTATTGTCTTTCTGCTGTTTCTACTCGGAACCTTTCTACAGATGTCAAAAGGTCGCGAGCAACGCCTACCAAATTTTGCAAAGCACCGGAAACTCGCTGCGCTTCTTGGGAGGTTTCCTGAGCAGTTAATTCGACAGCCTGCATCACACTGGCAACCGAGCGAGCTGTTTCATTTTGCTCCACAGTGTCGGCAGTAATCGATCGCACCAAAACGTCAATTCGATTAGTAACTTGAATGATATCTTCAAGCGATCGCTTCGCCTGTTCTGCCAATCTTGTACCCTCAATTACCTGCTGCGTACCTTCTTCCATCGCCGTCATTACCGCGCCGGTTTCACTTTGAATTTGCATCACGATCTGTTCGATTTCTTTCAAAGACTTAGCCGATCGATCTGCCAACTGTCGCACCTCATCCGCCACAATTGCAAAACCCCTGCCCGCTTCCCCAGCCCTCGCCGCCTCGATACTAGCGTTAAGAGCCAACAAATTCGTCCGGGAGGCAATAGTAGCAATCAGAGCCACAATCTTAGAAATTTCCTGAGAAGCTTCCGCCAACCGCTTGACTTTTCTCGTCGTTTCTGCTACTGTTTCGCGAATTTCCAAAATCCCGGCCACCGTCCGCTCCACAGCCTCGCCCCCTTTCAGAGCCGTTGCCGCCGCGCCCCGAGCCACTTCTTCCGCCTCTCTAGCGCTCTCTGCAACCCGCTGAATCGCATCGGTGAGGACTTGCACCGAATTCAGCGTCGCCGCCAGTTCCTCAGCCTGCCGCAGCGCGTCGGAAGACAAATCGCCCGCAAACTTAGCACTATCCGTAGCGCCTTTGCTGACCTCACGAGCCGCCTGCTTCACCTGATGCACGATTTCACGCAGATTTTGAATCGTCAAGTTAAACGAGTCAGCAACAGCGCCCAAAACGTCGGCTGTTACCTCCGCAGTCACCGTCAAGTCACCCCTGGCAGCTCCTTCCACGTCGTCTAGCAAGCGAATCACTTGGCGCTGCAAGTCTTCTTTTGCCTGTTCCTGTTCGTCAGACTTGCGCCTGGTATCGCTAATCGTGGTTTGGATCACCTTCGCCATGTGGTTGAATTTGGCAGCCATTTTGCCAAACTCATCCTCAGAATAAATCGTAGCGCGAGCGTCCAGTGTTCCTTGAGATACAGCATCGAACTGACTTTGCAAGTTGTCCGAGGACTTGCGTACCTGCTTGGCGATCGAGTAGCCGATGCCCCAAGAAGTTAAAAAGCTGGTAATACCTGCTGCTGCCGTCATTACCCAGCCTGTTTTTCGCAGGTACACGATCGCCTCCGGCTTGTCTTGCCGCAGAGCTTGATAGGAAGCAATATTAGTGACGAAAGCCACAGCTATCAGAGAAACCAGTCCTGCGCCGATCGCCGTGTACAACTGTTTTGTAAACAAAGGGGCATTTTCCAAGAAAGCCAGTCCCCCCTGTTCTACACTCACCGAGGTATCGAGCGCTTCTGTTTCTGTCGGCACAAAAGTCGGCACCGACGCATCAGCCGGGCCGCTCATGCTAAATATCTCGTCGTCTCGAATTGCCGATCCGTCGCTGTTGTCAAAGTCCAGGCTGCTGCCCGTCGTCCCCATCATGCCGCTGGTCGAGTTGCCGAAATTGGTGTTACCTCGCGTCAGGATCGAACTGCTGGCATCTTCTGAGATGTCAAAGTCCGGCAAATTGCCCAAATCGTCAAACTCGTCAAATTCGTCTAAAAAGTCGCTGTGTTCTGGAGATTTGCCAGTTTTTGACGACCAGTCGCTGCTGGCAACGCCCCCGGTACCGAAAGCTGTCGCTTGCTCCTTTTCGTCGAGAGAGAAAGCATCGCTGAAAGCGTCGTCGTCAAAAGCGTCTAATTCAAAGCTGTCGATCGCACCAAATGCCGGGGGAGTCGAGTCCCCGTAACCGTTGCTGCCAGAGGAAGAGCTATCTGTCGAATTAAAATTTCCCCGGCTCGATCTTTGACTTTGAGAGTTAGGGACTGCACCTCCCATCAGCAGCGTTTCGTCTTCCGCCAGCGAATAGTTTGACGAGTAGTCCGAGTTGCTATTCGGCTGGTTTTGAGGTCGAGAAGACCCGAAACTCGACGATGGTATCTCCTCGGCAAAGGGGTCTGCCGCGGACGGGGGTAGATTCTGACTGCGCTCCGAGGCGCTCAGGGGCGGAGTTTGGTAGTCGTAGTCGGAGAAATCTTCGAGTTCGTCTGGCAAATCTAGTGCTGCAAAAGGTTCGCCAAAATTTTCCGACGGCCCGGTGCGGGAGTCGAGTTCGTTCGAGTCAAAGGAATTCTCGATTTCTAAAGGGCCGAAACTTTGACCGTTGAGTTGAGTCGGGGCTTCTGAAAACAAGTCTCGTGAATCAGGTTCCTTTTTGGCAGACACTTTGTTGTCCGACAAGCCAGCAGCATCAAACCCTCCCTCATCTAAGCCAAAAGGGTCTCCAAAGTCCGAATCGGCAAACTCGTCTAAGTCTAGTGGCTCCGACGCATCAGCATAAGCTGCCATCCCGCCGCTGTCGCCAGCAAAGGGGTTAGAATCCGAAGTTTGTTCATTGTCGGCGATCGCGTCGTCTTGTGGTTCCCACTCCAAGCCGCTCATGCCCAAGTCTGCCAAGTCCAGGTCTTCTAGGTCGTCTGGCGATCGATCAACATAGGACTCCGAGCCGGCGGCATCTCCTTGGAAAAGTCCCACATCCGGGTCTTCTAACCCTTCATCGACAGATAAGTCTGGATAGAATTCCAATTCAGTTTCAGCCGACAAAGCCTCTAAATTTTCCGTGTGCAGTTCTCCGGATAAAAATTGGTCTGTGTAGGTAATTCCGCTGTGAGCGTGTTCGACCAAACTCGGGTCGTCACTCAGGCCTAACACCACCGTGTACTGTTCCCGTGCCACCTCGTACTGTTGCAGTCCGTAGCAGTAGATGTGTCCGCACAGCAGGCGAGCACTGGGGTCTTCGGGAAAATCTTCTACTAATTGATAAACTAGCGCTGCGGCTTCTGGATAGTTGGCATCCATGTAGGCCGCTTCTGCCCGTTGGTAGTCCTGCTGAAAGTTGGTACTTGTTGTCATTTGCCGCCCTCTTTTGATTTTAGATTTTAGATTTTAGATTTTAGATTTTTATCTCGAATGTTTAGATGCGCGCCTCAAGTCGTGTGACTGTTAATGGTTAAGTTCCAATCGCCAATCGCAAATCTAAAATCGATTTCACGCTGCCCACCGCGCTGAGCGCAGAATTTTCACTTGATCTAGCAGTCTGAGCACTTTAGTCGCTTCTGTACCTAACATCCATTCTCCCCTCAGAAATGGAATCATGCCGTCTGGTGCATTGTTCTGGGAGTGCAGTTGCTCTACGTCGAGCCAGTCCATGCCTACAATTCGATCGACCGCCAGCCCCAAAATCGTGTCTTGGTCTTCCACAGCCACGATCGGGATTTCGGGCCTGTCTGTGTTGAGAGGTGTTTGGTCTCCCAAAAATTGGCCCAGATCCGCCACCCAAATCACTCGTCCTCTCATGTTTAGCGTACCTAAAAGCAAAGAGGAAACGTTGGGGATCGGTGTCATGCGGTCTGGGGAGGGGGATAGTACCTCTCTTATCCCGATCGCCGGCAGTGCGAACTCGTTCCCCGAAGGGACGTAGAACCGCAGGTGCAGCTCGCCTTCTGGAGTTTCTAGTTCTTGGAATTCCGGAGCCTGATCTATGCTTTGTCCTGGTAATATAAAGTCTGGGCTGCCACTAATCATAATTCTGACACCTGCATTTCTAGCAAATTTTTGAGGTTTACCGCCGGACGATCGCGCGATCGAAACTTCGACGGTCAAAACTTCACACAGCCAAGCTTGACACAGCCAAGGTGTAAATGGCGAGGCTCCCAGAAGTCTTTGGCAATAGATGTGCTACCGTCCCTAATTTAGGGCGCGATCGATGATTTTTCACGCTTAATTTGCTGACAAATTGGTTCAAATCGACTGCTAACAATTAATTTTGCACCGGGCAAGCTGCACTTTCTACTGCTTCGTAAAACTTACTCAAACTTATAGCTTTTCGAGTTCTCAACTTATGAAGTGCCACTGGCCAAACAGGCCCGCGCAGGGCATACATCACAACGCTTGAGAACCGCTATATAACAGAGCTAATTAATATTTACTGACAACGCTTTTGGGTAGTCGGCTATCCCAATATCAGTAGGCAATTAGCCCTGGCTGCGCCTGCTGGTTTCCCCATTCAAAATATTAATAGCCACATTTAAATCCCGATCTATAAAAACGTCACAGTTATGATTGTCAGAACTGCTTATTTGAAGTCGCACATCTTGTTTTTTACCGCAGTTCGAGCAAATCTTATAACTAGGGAACCCTCGCTGGGCTAACACTTCAACCTCTCCACAACTTTGATACTTGTATGTCATTTGACGTGGAAATTTGTCAAAACCAAAATCCGCTATCACTTCCGCTTTTAGGTCAATCAAGGCGTTTTGATACACCCTGCCAGACAATTGATTCATTGAGTTTAATTCAGGTTGTTTCAAAACGCGATCGGTCAAAACATCCTTGGTTTCCTTAATCGCTTTCGAGTTGGAAAGCTTACCCTTACCGTACATCTGAGTCCGAAGGCTCAGCCAAGATTTGAACGCAACCAGCCTCAATCCTGCGTGTCTAGCCATCAAACTCGCTTCTATGTTATTCAATTTGAGTCTGGCACAGATGACAAACATAGTAGGATACTGAAATTAATTCAGATTACCGAGTGAAACTTTCCCTGCCTAACCTGTGGCAACAAATTAGGTTTAGATAATTTTAGCAAAGTATTTGGCTGCACGAGTCTTGGTCTTGGCAACTTTTGCGATGACTGCTAAACCGATACTCGGATTAGCGACTGGTTGTTGAGATTGCTGGTTTCACTACAATCATCAACTTGGGCTAGTTAAGATTGAGACTGCACTTTCCGACTTTGTACAGAAATGCCCAGTCATGTCTAGCCACGAGTAAGCTCTGCCTATCAGTTTTTCAAAGCGATCCGCCCGTCGAGAACAAGTACATTATATTTGGACTTTGAGTGTGTTAGAGC
>NZ_JADEWV010000487.1 GCF_015207455.1 Microcoleus sp. LEGE 07076 | reverse complement strand
AATGCGTGAATCTCGTCCAAGCAGAACCTCATCATCTTCGATGAGTCTACCTGCGATCTCTAATAAAAGGACATACTCCCAGAAAGCTGTCATGGTGTGTGAGTGCGTGGCCTCTGAGAAATGCTGCGCCACCAGCTCGTTCAATTTCTTTAAGTCAAAGCCCTCGGGCCGAAGGTCCAGGACGAAATTGGCTCGGTTGGACTTGAGTTTTTCTCTAAGTTGCCAAAATATCGCAGTTTTTCCGGTGCCCTTACGGCCTACGACGAGCTGGGCTTCGCCGCGCAGGGCGCGATAGTACTCTCGCGTCTCTAGAAAATAGCTGTCTAGCCGACGAAGTTCATTCTCTGCGGCGCTAGCCCCAATAGAAAGTTGGGTGAGATGGCTTGTCGAGATGGTCCTCCGAGGGGCGCGATACTTTTGCAACGCCTCCATAACCTGCGGTCGAAATGCTTCGACTTTCTCCTGAAGAACATTGAGGGCAGGTAGGGGTGTTACATCGTCACGAAGATCAAATGGCGGAGTGAAATCGCCATACTTCAATATCAGATGCGGTATTCCAAGGCCGTCTGCGAGCCCGGCAAGTAGATACGCCCTCAAATTGTGATACTCCGAGTCGACCACGTGACTGGGAATGAGAGATAAAAACACACCAGCGGAAGAGGCGACTTCACGGTGTGCGCGCATCAGCGGGAGGCGGACATCCTCTTCAGGATCATGTTCCCTGTAATGAAGACCGCTCTCCTTGAGGGATAGGAGATATATCGCTGCAAACTCGGTTTTGGACAGGAAATTCTGGAAGTATGCTGGAGTTTCGTGCCGTAGTTCTGATGGTGAGGGTGCTTGGTAGAATGGGTCTTGCGTTTGATCTATCAGATTGGATACATCGGCACCGTTGCGGTATTGCTTGAGGCGTTGAGTGTCAAATATACCGAGCTCGGCCTGAATCTTCATCGCATTCTTTATTGTAGAATTTATTAGAAGTATGACAGGCTTGCTGCGACCAGCCGCGTATCCAATCTCATATATGACATTAGCGCTAATCGTTGTTATATCGAAAATAGCATACTCGCAGTCGTCGATCGCCTTTCGAACTGTGTTAATG